>JAEOUK010000725.1 GCA_016839385.1 Promethearchaeota archaeon | reverse complement strand
CGATTAGCATAATTAATAAAAACCAAAATAATCCTATGTCAGTTCTAACTGGAGGTATCCATAGAACTATTTCAACAAAGATGACCCCTATTAAACCGATTATAATATATGGTTTTCTTCTACCGATTTTTGTTTTACTCCGGTCGGAAATATATCCAATGAGCGGGTCATTAAATGCATTCCATATACTCCATAGAATAAAAGCGATCGTTATATACCAAGAATCTAACTCTAGCACGACAAAATAAAACGAAAATACCCATGTACTGAATGCAGCATTTACTGCCCAAAGAGCTAAATTACCTAAATTGAATGCAATCTGTTGTCCTGGTTTTGAATAGTATGCATTATTATCCAATTCACTCATGGTCTTTAACTAGTAAAAAGCTCTATTTCAATCTTTAAGTTTGAACTCTTTAAAAAAGAAAACAATTTTTGGAAGTAGGTGTATATTTCCTCATGAATCCGTATTTTGTCTTGAAACAGTTCATAGGAGATTATTGGAACTGTAAAATAGACTGGGAACAAATGAATTCTGGTGATTTTTTACGTCAACACTTAGAAAAAGCAGTGGAAATCTCAAAGAGTAGTGTTGTTAAATGGATAGATTATAATTTTACACCTCAAGGATATACATATCTAGCTATTTTATCAAATTCATCAGTCTCTTTACATACCTGGCCTGAAGAATCTTTCATATCAGTGGAGATTTTCACATGTACGGAAGAATCAAATCCTGAAGCAGGGCTGGAATATCTATCTACAATACTTCAACCCAAGTCATATAAGATACATCAAGTCATAAGGGATGAATTGGACTCGAAATAATTCAAAATCATTTGTTTTGTAAGTTTTTTGAAAGGCTTTTTTCCACAAAATTTTGTTTGATTTAGTTTTCCAAAATCGTAGCTATTTAAAATTACTAAAAGTTCTGGTTTCGACAACCCAAATAATAAAGCTGATAACGCTTCAATTTCTGCATAACATTGTGCCCATAAATGAGTTTCTAAAGGAGTCATTAAGATCTCTTCAGATAGATCAGCAATTTTTTCGATGATTCTTCGATATTTAGGATTATTCAAGACTAAGTTAGATGGTAATGGTATTCTACGAATTAAATAATAATTGAAATTTATTCCTGTTAGGATAGTCCGTAAGAAAAACTCAACAAGAAGACTATTTGAAATTGCCAATAAGAACATTTGAACTCTAAATCTATCCTTTTCTAGAAGTATTCGTGTACAAGAATTATCTACAAATACGTTAGAGGGTACAATAGAGAATATAATCCGTTTGGAACTATTTGGAAAAATATTTCTACATACTAATGATGAAGTTATCTTAGGTAATTCTTGTGAAATATTTACATTCAGATATCGTACTTTTTCATTTACAGAATAATAAGGTCCAAAATTTTTTCCCCCTAATACAAGAAATGCAGTTTGTATTTTTGAAAACTTATCTCTATCTCTTGTTACGTGGAGATCTTGAGCGAATTTCAATTCAATTTTCCTATTAATCCAATTTGGTTGGGATAAATTGTTTTCAGTGCTTACTAGCTTCTCAAAAACGGAACGTTCATCCTTGCTGTTGAATCCAAATATTTGCAGTTCCTCTTTGGATATTTTATGATAAAAATTTGATGGAATTTTTTGGAATGGGTAAGAATTTTCATTTAGATCTTTAAGATCATTACATTTCTTATAAATTACTTTTGTTTGAGTTGTGAAATTTTTTTTATATCGGAATAACACAAACCTAAGGTTGGGATCTACATTTTGAAAGACTATATTCCCGTTACTTTTATTATAAAATTCCCAGATTCCCTCGAATGTTCCATGTTGTAGATATAGTGAACGTAATGCAGCACAGCTTTTACTACCCAGAAAATTGTGTTGAACAATAAGTGAGATAATTCCGCCATTTTTTATTGCATTATAAGCTATTTCCAAAAACAATTTGAATAATTGCGGATCTCCAGTATAGGATTTACCGTCAATTCTGGAAGATTGGTATAAAAATCCCATTGATGAAATTATTTCCAATTGTTTAACGAATGATTGAGTATAATCTTTAAATAAAAGAGAAAATTGCTTATTTCTCAGTAATTCTTTTTGGATTTCATCTTGTTTAGAACGACTTAACTGAATAAAATTATCAATAAAATTATTGAAAAACTCTCTTTTATTTGGTTTTAAAATCTCCCATGGAGGATTTCCAACGACTATATCAAATCCTTTATCATTACTACTGAAAATATCAGGAAAAAGATTATCCAAAGGAGTAATTACAGTATTTTTACATATAAGATTTGGAAGATTTTGAAATTCCGGTCCCAGAACTGATTTTAATT
>JAEOUK010000291.1 GCA_016839385.1 Promethearchaeota archaeon | reverse complement strand
TCGGGGAAAATCTGAAAGCATACGTTGTAATCAAGGATGATTATAAGGGTAAAGTAACTGAACAAGAGATCATCGATTGGATGAAAGAACGTGTAGCTGCATATAAATATCCTCGAATAGTGGAATTTATCCAAGAAATGCCCAAATCTGCCGTAGGAAAGGTATTGCATCGATTGTTGCGGGAAGGAAAAACCGATATTATTGATTAAGGAGTCTTGAAAATGGATCCAAATCAACAGGATCGAAGAAGAAAAATCTGGGGAAATCTCTGGTTTGGTTTCTTCATCCTTTATTTTCTCAATATGCTGGTTGTTAGTGTAATTATTCTCATTATGAAACCATTGTGGTATGATATAAACGAATTCCTCATTGGAATGATTGGAATACGATTTAATTGGTTATCGTTGATTTTAATCCTAATTTTCCTTACTTTTGCCCACAGCTTGTACTTAGTCGTTTTTGGGGCTTTTAAATTAGGAAAATATAGAAAGACTCACGCTGGTTGGGGACATAAAGTAATTCCATTCATCTTTCTGCCAGTTTGGGACTTTGCTCTAAATTTACTTTTTTCAGAAGCTGGTGATGAAGTCACAATTGTGAGAACTCAGTTAGAATATTTCAGTCCGATATTTTGGATAATATTAATTGTAATATTAAGTATTTCCGGGCCAAGTTTATATAGAAAATTCGTAACTACCATTCCTCAACTCCGAGATAATAAGGTGAAATTTATCAAAAAGGGAATTTTCATCGATACCTCCATCATCATCTTTGCTTTTTGCATAATAACCATCGGAGCACCTTTCATTCTTGTTCCATCAACAGTTGTGAAAGAGATTCCCCCAAAACCATTAGTCATAGCTCATCGAGGTGCGTCTCATCTGGCTCCCGAGAATACATTAGTCGCAGCAGAGCAAGCGGTTGCATTTGGTGCTGCAGGAATTGAAGTTGATTTAACTATTAGTTATGATGGAGTGATCTTTTTATTGCATGATGATACACTGCGTAGAACAACGAATGTTGCCGATATATTCCCAGCAAGAGTAAGTGAAGATGCATCTATGTTCAATTTTAGCGAATTACGAACTTTAGATGCGGGATCATGGTTTGTAGATTCAGATCCATTCGATACCATAAAAGATGGGTATATCTCAGAGGTTACTGCAGAATCCTATCGTGGAGAACTAATTCCGTCTTTAGCTGAGATCATCAATTTTACACGAGACAACGATTTAATACTGGACATTGATGCTAAAGGACCTCCTTCGGGTCATCCTCATTCCTCAGACTTCAATAGCATACTTCTATCACAACTCCAAGCTTCTGGCTTAGATGAAAAGATAATCATTTACTCGTTCGATCCATTAACCGAAAATATGACTCATGGAACAGGAACGCTACCAGTGGATGAAATAATAAGTTTAGGTGGTGAATTAGTCAATACTCACCATGGATTGACAAATAGGCAATTTAGAGAATATGAGGAAGCAAGCATTGATGTGATGTGCTGGACCGTTGATAGTATTTCCAGATTTAGCCAGCTTTGGTGTTTAGGCGTGGATTTGATAAAGACCAATAATCTTCATTTGATGGTTCCTCTCACCAGACCTATTTGGACGATAAAAACAACATATTATTACTTAACTTGGGTAAGTTTGATTGTACTATGTCCAGTAATTTCATTTACAATTGATTATATAGTTCGGAAGAGAAGAAAATAAGAATAATAATATTTCTTTTTTTTATTCTGCACCATCCCAACAATAAGTGCATACACTTTCTTTTGGTAATCCAATTGCTTTCACTAGATCCTCTAAGGTGTTATACTTCAGAGAAGTCAAATTCAATTCTTTTCGGATTTTTTCTACCATTTTTTTAAATTTAACTGAATCTCTATCCAAATATTCACTAAGCTCCGGATAAGTCTCCCCGAATACATCTTTAATCGCTCTTCTTCCTGCCAAGTCTAGATCAGATTTTGATCGAGAAAAGTTTAGAAATTTACATCCAAATAGTAACGGAGGACAAGCTACTCGCATATGAACTTCTCGTGCACCAGCCTCATATAATCCCTTTATTGTATCTTTTAACTGAGTTCCCCTTACAATCGAATCATCACAGAATAACAAAGATTTACCGTCAATTAACTCTTTAATTGGGATCAATTTCATTCGAGCAACCTCATCGCGAATTTTTTGGTCTTGCGGCATAAATGAACGATTCCATGTTTCAGTATATTTTAGAAATGGACGTCCAAAAGGACATCCAGAAGCATTTGCATACCCAATCCCATGACCTGTTCCCGAATCAGGAATCCCAGAAACAATATCTGGTTTCACATTGTCATTATTTGCAAGAGCAGCTCCACATCGATACCTTACCACTTCAACATTGATACCCTCATAGGATGATGCAGGACTTCCATAATATACCCAGAAGAAAGCACAGATTTGGTTCCTTTCATTTGGAGATTTGCATTGCTTTAT
>JAEOUK010000290.1 GCA_016839385.1 Promethearchaeota archaeon | reverse complement strand
TCCATCAACAATTAGGTCACCATTGACATCACTGTAAAGAGCTTCAAGAGATTCACCGCTAATTAGTGTCAGATTCAATTCTTGTTCATTAGTCAATTCTGTATCATCATAAGATAGGGCGATTTGTGCTCCACCAGTAAATGTAGCAGTGTAGTTGAGCTCCCAGACAATGACTGATGTGGTTTCTGGAAAATCTTCTATTTCTCCAGTTGCGATTCCGCCTTCTGTGTTGGCAAAAGTTATTCCTGCACCTTCTCCAATAAATACGCTGACGCTGGTTCCTTGGGGAACAAATGCTTCTCCATTTTTTGAGAATATTACAGATATTGTGTGATTGGCTGTAACGTTTTCGAAAGTATAGCCGGAAACGAGACTAGTTAGAAAGCTTCCGTCAATTATGATCGAAGAAATATGATATGCATCATCGTTTTCAGTGAAATTGAAAGTTTGATCTTCTCCATGTTTTACAAGAGTAGTTCCATTAGGATTAATTGAGCCAATTTCGATTGGAACATTTGTAGATGCCTCAATGAAATAGGTTTTTTGTTGGAAAACTGCTGTAATGTTTGCGTATTTTTCTGTTTTGAAGTATGTTGGATTTTCTAAACTGACAAGATAATCTCCCGTCCATTCGACAAATTCCCATCCCTGGGAGGCGTTTGCTTGAAGTAAAACTGTACCAGCACCAACCTTGTGTTCTGGATTAGTTGTATCAAACAGAAAAACTTCCCCAGAATTTACCTTGGTTGCTGTTACGAAACCTTGACCGTCTATGTTTATTGTCAAATATTTACCTACTCCAACGGGATCGGCTTGAACTGTAATAGAAGTTAATGTTAGAGATAATAGTAGTAATACGGTTAATGTTGAAATCTTTAATGTTTTTTTTGTCATTCTTATCACCATTGATTTTGTTATTAACTAGTTGTTTCCAGCCATATTAACATCTAAGGCTGTTTGTCTATAGTACATAAATACATATAGTTTAGAATAAAATACACAAAATTTCAAATTATACGGTGAGAAGTTTTAAAAAGGGTTACATGGACAATTTCTTTTTTTTCCACTTTCGTAAACAATTTTTCGAATTCTCTTTTCATCGTTTCCGCGCCTATTTTTTCTTGTTTATGAGATTCGTAATGTTCAAATTCCTCAAAAAATTCACCAATTGTTTTCGGATCTTTATAATCATCAATAAGAACTGTCGGAGCAAGTAATGCCAATTTTCCATTTTGATTCAGTAATCTGACCCATTCGTTTAGTGATTTCGTAAACGAGTCTTTTTTTGGGATCCCGATAATAACAAGCAAATCAAGATAATTATCTCTTAAAGAAATAGAAGAAAAATCTCCGTCCACTAACATCAAATTTTCAAATTTATTATCGAATTTGACGGAATTTGGCTTAATAAGATATATCTTGGTCGAAGCTGCTTCTAGATTGATTTTTTTGATTAATGTTTCAACTATTCTTGATTTGCTTTGAGTTACTAGTCCAATTTTTGTTATTTCAGGCATTCGACTTAGTAAAAATTTAACTATCATATCAAAAACGTTGATTTCAGTGGGAAGATTCTGTAGGTATTCTCCATAAAACCTGTGAACTACTGCGATTGCTTCAAATAATATTTCTTCACGTTTCTTTATTCCCATTCTATCAAGTTTATAGATTCTCTTTTTTGGTCCCGATTGGCTCTTCTCCCATCTGCTGGAAAAAATTTTATCTTTTAACATTTCATTGAGAACCCGATAAAGGCGACTGATCTCAATAGTCACGCCTTGAGATTCTAGGATCTTGTGGATTTCATACCCATAAAATTCTTTGTTTCCAACTAGCATAATTAGTCGTGTCTTTAATTCTTCAGTTCTCAAGTCTTGGAATCCCATAATGACTTGAAAGTATAGAATAATAATCTTTTTCTGTTCTTCTTGGATTTGAGGAAAAATTTTAACCCCAAACCCAAACGTGTACTTGTTCCCGTTCTTGTTCACACAAACTCGTTTTCTCTTGCACTCTTTCTTATTCTCTCTCCTACCTACCCGTACATACAAAACCCACACACACGCACGCACAAAACATTAGGAATTGTAAAAATCGGATTTAACAATGTCTGAGATTTTTCCTTTGGTAAAAAAACCATTTCTTAATTCTTCAAAAGCTAAGTTAAGTTCTTCTTTGGTGTTCATTACGATAGGTCCGCCCCATGCAATGGGTTCTTTCAAAGGATTCCCTGCCATATAAAGAAAATTACCTTTACCATTAACTTCAACCCTTTCCTCTTTTTCAAGTAATGCACAGTTTCCAGCATTGACCACTTTATTATTAATCTCAACAAAACCTTGGTATACAAAAATAATGCAGGTTCTTTTTTTCGTTGAATATTTGAATTCGCCATCCAGATGTATATCAAAATATTGGGTGTCAACAAAAAGATCCTTAATGGGTCCTTTCACTCCTTGAAAAGTACCGGCAATCACAATTACTTTGGTTGCATTCGATTCTACTGGAATGAAATCTCTTTTTGTCAAGCCCATATACCTTGGTTCAGTCATTTTTTTTTCCTTAGGAAGATTTACCCAGAGCTGGAATCCCATCATGTTCCCTTTGAAAGGTTTGGGCATTTCTTGGTGTATTATTCCTGAACCTGCAGTCATCCACTGTACATCGCCTGAATTAATAACTCCGCTATTTCCTATACTGTCTCCATGTTCAACCTTGCCCCTTATCATATATGTCACAGTTTCAATTCCTCTGTGTGGATGCCAAGGAAATCCCTTTATGTAATCGTTTGGATCATCGGATCCAAAATGATCTAAAAGGAGAAATGGATCAAAAGTTGGTATTTCCTTATAGCCAAAAATTCTTCTCAGTCTGACACCAGCTCCTTCCATTGTAGGTTGACTTTTAAAAATAGATACGACCTTTCTCAAATTAGTCCCCTAATTATGGATTAAATTGTTGAGATTAAAACGTTCTGTAAATC
>JAEOUK010000724.1 GCA_016839385.1 Promethearchaeota archaeon | reverse complement strand
GATGCTTTCAATCCGATTCTCGCCGGAGTGGTCAAACCTTCACCAACAATTGCTTCTTGCTGAAAGATCTGATATTCACCATCAGTACTCATAATTGTCAAATTATGTTTTCCTGGCGGTAGTTTTTCAATAATAAAATTCCCTAATGAATTCGTATAGGTATGTATACCACTGATAACTACTAAAGCATTGGGGATGGGTGAATTTGTCTCTGAATTTAATACCTGGCCTGAGACCCGACCATAGTTATAATCATATTGTTCGTCAGACCAGTTTGTAAGTTGATTATTTATCGTCGATTGTGTAGTTACATACGCCATCCGATATTCAATGATCTGATTTTCAGCATTAGTTTCGTATATGGGTAAGCCTACATTTTTGTAAAATCGGTATTTGATAATACTCGGTACTTTTACAGGTAAGATAACGCGAAAGTGATTGTCATCTACTTTATCCATTACATATCTGGTAGGGTTTAACTCAATACCCGTAATGTCATCAACCAATTCTAAAACTATTTCATTGGAAATAGGATTTGTAATCTCCAATATAATTTCGGTTTCTGCGTAAGAAAAGTCTTGCTGATATTGGCGGAAGTTTTCAAGTCCTATATCGATAGGAAGATCTGGTGATTGTTGAGAACAACCAGATATTATTAGCGAAAACAATGTGACAAGCAAAATCAACTTGAGAAGAATCCCATATTTTGGAGTAATCATAATGTCCTCACTGTTCTTTAGAAATATAAATTTTCACCTTTTGTTCAATTTCATTGAGTTGATTTGCCAAACTGCCTAATACACCATTAACAAACCTTGGGGTGGAATCCGATCCATAAGTTTTAGAGAGTTCTATAGCTTCATTTATGGCTACTTTAATAGGAGTACATTTAGATACTGCAAATTCCCATAAAGCTATGCGTAAAATATTTCTGTCAATAATAGCCAGTTGATCCATTGGCCATTCTGGTGCATGTACTGCGATCAAATCATCAAGTAAATCGATGATTGGGATTACTCCAGAAACAATATCGGAGGTAAATTGAACTAAATTAGTTTCGATCGGGTCTTCTTCTAACCTGTATTCTAATGATGAGAATGGTGAATGGCCAGACACATCATATTCATATAGGACTTGTAATGCAATCCCGCGAGCTTTTGTGCGAGCTTTCATGAGGTTAATTTTCTTGGGAGTGAATTTCTATATCTTCAACATGTACATTAATCTTTCCAACATCCATGCCTACCATCTCTGAAATTGCCCTTGAAACATTAGCTTGAATATTGTGAGCGACATCCCGAACATTAAATTCCTGTTTCAATATAACGTATAAGTCAGCGTAAACCATATCATCATCAACAATGATTTTCACCCCTTCACTCACTCCTCGTTTGAAGATACGATTAACTTCAGAAGGTACAGTAGCCATTCGACTTACGCCATCAACTGCAAGAGTGGTTAACTTTGCGATTGTCACCAATACCTCGAGGGCTATGGTGGTTTTTCCGGGAGTATTAGAAGTTGTTGTCATAAAATCTCCATATTAAAGTACAAAATTGATAACATATCATATTATAACTCAAAGGGGTTTTGTAAATTTCTTAATATCAAAAATTTATATTATCCGTGATAAATTCTTCTGTTTTTCGAGTTAATAGTTGAAAATCTCTTTCTAATAATACACAATGTTCAGAATTCTCTAAAAGAATTAATTCTTTTTTATCAGATTGAATTTGATTGTAAATTAATGTTGGACCTTCCGAAGAAATAGTTTTGTCAAATTTTCCTTGAAAAATAATGGTGGGTTGTTTAATCTCTTTTAATATCTTTTTCGTCGCTTGTTGTAGTAAATATAATTGGTAGGCCGCTTTTGTTGGGTTTACTTTATATCCCTGCCAGGGAAATAAATCTGATTTATGATTTTCTTCACGATTTGGTTTTTTTATCTCTTTTCTGAAAAATCTCATATATCTTGAGAATGATAATTTTTCCACCATTATTGCTGGAGCGAACAATAATATGCCGGTTATTTCAGGGTTCATTGCAGCTACAAATAAGCTTAGTACTCCACCCATGGATTCTCCACCTAAGAATACATTTTTATAATCTGTAGCACATCTTCTATAAACTTTTTCTACTTTGTCGACCCATTCTTTCCAAGTTGTTTGATTTAGATCATCAGGATTTGTCCCATGACCGGGTAAAAGTGGTGCTACAACCGAAAAACCTCTTTGATTTAAATACTCAGCCAGTGGTCTGACTTCAACTGTAGTAGCGGTGAAACCATGAACTAAAATTACACATATATCTTTTTGTCCGTCTAATGTGAAGGTCGCACCGTCTAGATTTGCATTTTGCATAATTTCATCATTCATATTTATTTCCCTTAATTATTGGGATGGTTGTTACAGCATGTGGGATTATGGCAACTTTGGATTTTTCTTTTTTTGATAGAAAAAGATTAATAAATTTATTGGGATTATCGATCGGGTTTAATAATTATGATTTTACAACTGATTTGGAATATTTGAATACAAAAAGACTTTGAATTTCAATTGACCTTTAGCCATAGGGTAAGCTGTGTTTAGTCGAATTACAAAATCACCACATACAAAGAACTTTTGAACATCGATTCGGTGCAAGTGGCTTATATCAATACATGAAACATATGTTCCATATTTAATTTAATAATGTAATGTTCGGTTTTCCAATTCCGAAATTAATCAATTCTTGTACCAAAGGTGGTATTAGTACGGGGTAGGGGACTGGCCTCGTTTTATCATTAAATTCGATTCCGATCTATAACTCAGATGCGTGAATATT
>JAEOUK010000289.1 GCA_016839385.1 Promethearchaeota archaeon | reverse complement strand
TAGCTCTTCCATAGTAGCAACGATAATTTCTGGCTTGGTTCTTAAATACCTTAATGTTTTGGTGAATCCAAACAAGAACGTGCAATATTCGTAAACGCAACCCACTGGTGGGGTTGATAATGCAAATTCTGTTTCCTTCCGGAGGTTTTTTGCGTAATTTTTCAATCCTTCGAATGGAGTCTTATCCTGTCCATCAGGCCAATCGTAATCTTTTACTTCTTGAATGCTTGAAAAGTCTTCAAAAGGATGGATTACTGGATCGTAATATAGAATTTTATCTTGATTTTTTTCTGCTTTGTCACCCCAAAAAACCCCAAATTGATCGTAAACACCCACATATTTGCTTTCGTATAATGGTTCCATTTCCTGAACTCTAATCATGCCTCCTAATGGTTTAACATATCTTACATCGACCTTAAACCTCTCTAAGACTTTTTCGCATGGTTTTACAATTTGTTGGACGAAGTCGGCGTATTGGATGTTCTTATCTTCGATCTCAAGGTAATCTATTAGATTTTTATAAGCTTTTATGTGGATACTTGACTGATTGCCCCCCAAGTCAATTGGAATTTTATCTGGTTCCTCATGGTTTAATGAAATATTTACCCTCTCTCTCGAATTCAAAATTATTCCAACATATTGATATAATTTATTACACTATCTGTTGATATTGCTTTAAAATATTTAAAGTTTAAAATCTAATTGATTAATAATGAATTTCAAAATGAATGACAAAAACATAGAAATAGCGGTTATTTTTATAGGGAAGCCACAATGGGAAGCTGGGTGGCCTTATTTAGGTTTTGACAACAATAAGACGATAGATTCTGTTAAAAATCATCTAAAAGAGAAATTTAGTGAAATTACTTTCAACTATAACGAAATTTTAACTACTTACAATAATGAATTAGTTAATAAGATTAAAGATGATATAAAAAAGGCAGATGGAGTTATAATTTTTACAATTGGACATTATGGTGACCCTGGCATCGTTCAAGCGGGAATTGAATTTATTGAAAGTAGAAAACCAGTAGTACTTGCTAATTATATTTATGCTGGAGACCATACATTCACGAAAATATTCTCAACTTTAAAGGATAAAAATTTCCAAATAACCTTTTTGTCAGCACAGAATATAGAACATTTTGATAAAATGTTTGAAACCTTTTTTAATATCTTGCTTCTGAGGGGAAAAAAAATCTTGGTTTACGCCAAAGACACCATTGAAATGAACTGGCAAGTCATACTAGGATTATTTAATCCTGAACAACGCAAAATAGCAAAGAATCACCCGGAATTTTTGAATCAAGTAGGTAAAATGAGAAGTGATGAGGAATTTGAATTTTATACTGATACACTTGGGCTTGATCAAGCCCACAAGTGGAGAAAAGACGAAGAGCGGTATAGGAAGTTATTAAGAGAAGTATTTGATGTAGAAATGATTAGAGGAGATCCAGATGATATACTCAAGTATTATAATAAAGTCAATGAAGAGGACGCAAAAGAAATTGCTCAAAAATGGATTAAGAACGCTAATGTGACAGAACCAACCGAAATTACCATTCTAAATTCCGCAAAACTGTATCTAGCTTTCAAGAATATCTTGAAGGATAAAGAAATAGACATTTTTGCTCCTGATTGCGGCACATTCCTATTGTGTGGTGCGCTTCCAGCTTATCCATGCATGCCTTTTTTTGAATTGAGTAACGAAGGGAAATATGGTATATGCGAGTCTGATATGGATTCAGCTATAAGCTTTCTTTTTGGGTTGCATTTAACTGGCAGACCGGGATATGTCTCTAATCATACATTGGACACGGAAAAAAATCAAATTACATACATGCATTGTGTATCTCCGTGCAACTTAGAAGGATCGGAAGGTCCACGTCCGCCTTATGACATCGTATACCACGGTGAAACTCACTTTTTAGGTGCAGCTCCACGCGTTACTTTTCCAATCGGAAAACCTGTAACAACTATAAAAATCAGTGTTTTTGAAAAAAAAATCTCAATTCGTACGGGGAAAATAATAGACAACATAATTGATGAAAGAGGTTGTGTTTCTAAAATGCTAGTAGAAAGTAATGTAGAGAAGATTATGAAGAACTATGATTGGTCCACATTTGGATGGCACAGGGTAACATTCATAGGAGATTGGAAAGAAGATTTCATAAACGGTGCGAAAATTTTAGGTTTAGAGATTTTTGAAGAAGATCAATAATTTCTCCAGAATAAAATGTAATTAATGTAATTAGGAAATTTTTATATCATCTTTAAATAAATCTTAAAAGAAAATTAAATTGTATCTATTAAAAAAAGATAGTGATTATGATGAATGGAACTATAAGTGAAAAAAAGGATAATGTACATTCACGTAAAGGTCGTCTTTTATACTCTTTGGGAGCTGTGCCCTCCGCACTACCATATAATATGATTTCTGCTTCATTTGTTTTTTTTTATGTTACAGCTGCATCTGGACCACATCTTAGTCTGACTCTTTCAGGTTGGATTTGGGCAATATATGGAATTTGGAATGCAATAAATGATCCTCTTATTGGGTTTTATATGGATAAGAAGATAACGAAATGGGGTCGTCGTATTCCATATATTGTAATTGGAACGATTCCTTTCACTATTGGATTTATTCTTCTCTGGTGGGTACCTTATTCAAGTTCCCAGCAAATTTTTATATTTTTACATGCCCTAATTATGCTATTCATATTCGATCTTGGATTTACACTATGTATGACGGGATGGTCGGCTTTATATACCGAAATGTATGAAGGTGAAGAAGAAAGGGCTACGGTTGTTGCTATTAAAGACACAATTGCCTTTATTTCATCCTTTATCGGAATAATAATTCCTCCCATGATTGCAGATGCAATAGGATGGGAATTTGCTGGATTAATATTAGGCATTTTTATCCCTATAACAATGCTACTTTCTCTACTCGGATCAAAAGAAAGGGAAGAATATCAAATTGATGAACCATTACCATTTTTTACTGCAATTAAAGAGACATTCAAAAATAAACCATTCATAATAATAACATTAACTTATACATTACTTGATTATTGTTTTGGGTTAACTATAATGGTTCTTCCATTATATGCTAAATTTATTCTTAATGTTGATGAAGGTTTAGTGGGTGTTGCTGCTGCTGGAGTCGCAATAGGAATTCTCATAAGCGTACCTTTTTGGAGACATATGTATGCTAAAAGGGGACCAAAATACGGATTAATGCTTGCAATGATTATTTTTTCAATAGGGATATGGCCGTTATTTCTTATAAATGATTTCATTATATTAATGGTTATTACAATTTTTCCTGGATTCGGAGCTGCTGGTATGCTTATGACTGAACCTGCTATAAGTACTGCTATAGATTATGATGAATTAAGAATAAATAAAAGAAGAGAAGCATCTTACAATGGAATTTTAACATTAATAGCAAGATTATCATTAGTATTTTCTGGAGTAACCTTAATAATCGTTGGATGGTTAACAGGTTTTGATTCGGAAGCAGAAACACAAACACAAACAGCTCTTATTGGACTAAGGGCATTAGTAGGATTCGTTCCTCTTCTTGGTGGGGTGCTAGGAATTCTGGTTTTTAGCAGTTTCCCGATCAATAATGAAGTTTTCATTAAACAAC
>JAEOUK010000288.1 GCA_016839385.1 Promethearchaeota archaeon | reverse complement strand
GTTTATTAACTAATATCCATTGAGCCATGTGTTTTTCATTCGAAGGATTTACTGAAAAATTGTATGTTGCTAATGGGGAATCATCTTCAACCAAATTTTCCCATTCATTTCCAGTACTCACATTGCTATCAGCAGTTAAACCACTAGTTCCAGACCATCCTGCATCAATCAATGTTTGACGGGCAATTTGAATATTTGTTTCACTCAGATTGAAATCCAAGCTTGAATAAAGTATTCCTTGTGGCAATGGAGAATGCCATATTAAATAACGATTATCACTATCTTGATGAAAATAATCAAAAAAATCAGTGTAATTAATGCAATATGAAATAGCTTTTCTCATTTCTAATGGGAAAATATCATTATTCATAGCTAAGTAAAAAACACCCGGTTTGGTTTTTTCTATGACATATACTCGTTCTGAGTTTTCATAGATATCTAAAATTATAATATCATTGGGCCCAAGAGTATAATGTAAATCCCCATTCAGTATTTTTGTCATACTTTCTAAATCATTATATAACTGAAAATGAACTTGATCGATTCTTGGTTGTCCCTCCCAATAATCCTCATTAGTTCTTACAATTAAATTCCCACAGAGCTCAGTAACTGAATCCATATTATAAGTATCTAAAATAAAAGGTCCTGTTCCTATCAGTTTTCCTGTGAATTTATTTACATAATCATTTTCCGGTGTGGATGTGGGGGATAATATCGATGATTGGAATGCAGATAATAATCCGATAAATGCACTATACGGTTCATTCAACACAAATCTTACGATATATTCACTCATAATTACAGTTTTATTAACCAACGGTATTCCTTCAGAAGTAAAATACATATAATCCCAGTCATCCCTATCGAGCTCTGGCATTGTATCAATGAATCTATAGATTCGGTCAAAATTCCATTTTACAGAAGCAGCATTGAAAGGGGTCCCATCATGAAATTTGACATTTTCCCGCAGCTTACAGGTGAAATTAAGACCATCAAAACTCCAAGTGCCAAAATTTTCTGCTAAGCAAGGAATCAATTCAGTATTTTCGCCCGATTCACTACATCCATATAATCCTTCTATTATCTGATTCCAGACCATTTGATTTGAAGTAAATGCTGCATCATTAGGTAGATATAATGGATCAATTGAATCTACATACCATGACATATCAATAATAAGAACATCCAAACGGTTTCTAAAGATAAAGATTCCACTAATTATTCCTGCAATAGCGAATATCCCAATAAAACCACTCACAATTAACGGTTTTACAATTTTTGGATTTTTTAATTTCTTTTTTGAAGATTTTTTTTTTTTAAAATCTCGATTCATTTTATTCCGTGATGAATCCCTGCTACTAACAGTCAAAGATTTTCTCACACACCCAAATTCCTATCCCCAATGAAACTTACCTAAATATAAATCTTGTGAAGAAAATAAAATGAGAAAAAAAAGAGATATTTTATTTTTTATGAAATTTGCGAAACATTACCAAACTTGTAATTCCGATAAGTGCAATTAAAATCGGGATATTAAAACCAGGAATTTTATCAAACGCATTTGTTTCAACAAATTTAAAAGTCTCCCACTCAGACAGATATGTTGCGGAGTAATTTACCAAAAATCCATAAGTTTTTTCATATTGAGCAACACCACCATATTGATCTTCTAAAATCCATACACCCATTTTTTCGTGAGTCGATTCTCCTGTAACAGTGTAATTAGTATGCAATTCTGCTTCAGCATCGAATCTCAAATAATTAAACATAGTTATATTATCTCCAACTGCTACATCTGTGTGTATCCAACTCCAAGTGTACGCTCCATTTTCAGGACCAAAATTTTGCATACTTGAAACTATGCGTGTATCTGTATTTTCAAGCCAAGATCCGGTAATGTCATAATTTCCTCCCCAATACCAATCAACTTTATAAATATTATCTGTAGTTTCAGTAAACGTTAATTCTGTTTCAGTTTCTCCAGGATATATTGAGAAATCATGAAGGTACTTAATTGTGAGACCATCTTTTAACCCGCATTCATTTGCAAGACCTATGGACAGAAAAACTGACAGAAATACTAAAAACAGAAAAATTGCTAGAAAGACTTTTTTCCATTTCATGTTCATATTTTTTCATCTCCATTCACCATTTTATAATATTGAATGGTAATAAAGATATCATCGGTTTTATTCAATTAGATAAAGGTTTCATATTTCACGCTAAGTTCGAATAAGTAAGTTACCTTTAGACTTCGCGTTTCTTAGGATCCTCCGAATTAGTCCAAAAATAATATTTGAAGATAATGAGAAAAAAAAAAATATTTTTTTTAGTTTAATTGTTAATGTATGAAAGTAATTTCACAAGGCCACATAAACTCATCTGGTTTTACTAGTCCTACTTGATTACACTTAATTTTGGCAATATCTCCCACTTTATACTCTACCCAATCCATGAAAAATTCTCCAGTTCCTTGAGCAGTGAAGAACATTGATTTCAAATATACTCCATACGTTCCAGATGGATCAATTGCATTCATGGCAGGAAGTAAAATGTTGCCAATATCATCATATCCATCGTCATCTATTCCATACATAACCAATATTCCTGTCCAAATTTCCGTGTTGATTTCAAAATTTATCATTAAGCTACAGAACTTTAAGATACCATCCATGATCCACCCATATCCATCTTTTCGAAGGAGAAATGGTATATTTCTTGCCTGTATGTAAACAGTAATCCGATGATTCCCATCATTAGTTTCTTT
>JAEOUK010000053.1 GCA_016839385.1 Promethearchaeota archaeon | reverse complement strand
TAGATACTAACCAAGCTACTTACACAATATTTGGAGATATAATTAGTACTGGGACAATTTCTGTACCTTTTACACTTGGAGCGATTCACTGGTTCTCTATGGGAACTCTCCATTCTTACATGACTCCTCATTATTTAGATTCTCTATCATGGACTTGGAATAATGGTTATGCTGAAGGAGATTTGACAAACACACTTCCCATACCCTCACCTGTTGAAGAATGGGTAAGATATTTTGGAGGAAGCCAAAGAGAAAGGGGAGCAGCGTTTTGGTCTGATCCTTCTCATATTTATACTTTGGGATGGACCGAAAGTTATGGGGCTGGACTTTATGACGTTTATCTTAATAAATGGGATTATGATGGTAATCTTATCTGGACTCGTACCTGGGGGGGCTCTAATTATGATTCTGGTTTTGGAATAAGTGGTGATGATACGTACTTGTATGTTTGTGGAGCATCTTGGAGTTACACAACAGGTGGACAAGATGATTCATTGGTTATGAAATGGGATAAGGATGGAAATGTTATTTGGTACGATACTTGGGGGGGTGCATATGGAGATAGGATGATAGATATCGGTGTAAATGGTTCTGTTATTTATGCAGTTGGATATAGAAGGTCTAGTTTAAGTGATGCTAGTATAGATACTGCTTTATTGAAATATGATGAAAATGGTACACAGATATGGAATCGTTTATTTACTGGTTCACAAAGAGATGATTGTACCGATCTAACAATAGTGGGAGATTATGTATATACTTGCGGTCGAACTGATAGCTACGGGGCAGGAAATACTGATTTGTCATTGATCAAATGGCATGGAAATGGTACCCAAATATGGCATAAAACATGGGGAGGAATAGATTTTGATCAAGGAATTGATGTTTGGGCTAATGAGACTCATATAATTACTGTTGGAGAAACTGCAAGCTATGGGATGGGTGATAGTGATATATTGGTTGTAAAATGGGATAGTAATGGTAATCAGATATGGAATAAAACGTATGGTGGTATACTAGAAGATAAAGCTTATAGAATAATTGAAGCACCTAATGGATTTTTTATTGGTGGTTTAAGTCACAGTGATAGTGCAGGAGGTTCAGACGTGATTCTCATAAATGTTAATTATGAAGGTGATCAATTATGGAAAAAAATGTGGGGAGGATCCTACGATGATCATGCATATGATCTGCATTATCTTAATGAGTCGCTATTTTTGACCGGAGATACCTCTAGCTACGGTTCCGGAAGTATCGATGCATTTCTAATGAAATGGTCTTTAACTCCTCAAATAGAAAAAGTTCTCCCAACTAATGGGACAATTCAAAGAAGTGGTACTTTTGTTGATATTAATGTGTTAGGATTAGATATTGATACAGTTCAGTATAACTGGGATGGACAATCAAATCAAACTTGGGTAACACCATATCACACAGTAATACCTACTGGAAATGGTATGCATTTATTAAATGTGTATGTTAACAGTTCAGATGGGAATTCTACTTCGAGAATTTTCATTTTCACTGTTGATGACATAATTCCTCAGATCATTTTGATAGATCCTGCGCCAGATTTTCACAATCGTAGTGGTTCTATAGTCAATGTTAATATTATTGAATCAAATTTATTATTTTCAATGTATAAATGGGATTCCGGGCCATATATCAATTGGAGTGAACCCTATACAGCCATTAGACCATTTGGAAATGGCATTCATGAATTGACTGTCTATGCAATTGATTATGCAGGAAACATCGATATTGAAGCTTTCATTATTTTAACTGAAGATCCAACTCAAATTAGTCTAGTGGGATTAAATAACGGAGCAGAAATTGACCCATACCAATCCATTGATATATCTCTTGATCAAGATGGATTTCATAACGTCGAATACAACTGGAATGGGGGCGAGAATCTTTCATTATACTATCCATATTCTGTCGAAGTACCATTTGAAACTGGAACGCATTATCTAAATGTGCATGTAGAGAATGATAGAGGGCTGCACACATATGAGACGTTTACATTCACCATAAAAACTCCTCAGAATCCTCCAAATCCGAATACAAAATGGATTTTAATTACAATTGGCAGCGTTGGAGCTGTTGGAGCTAGTACGGGGGGAATTTTGTATGCTGTCAAGAAAAATCGTAATCGATTATCATCTCTTAACAAGAAGAACCAAAGATATATGTTAACATGTCCCAAGTGTGGTAATAAGAACCTTATGAATACGGAATTTTGTATATATTGTGGGGAATCCTTTGGTGGATATGAAAACTTGGACTTAAAAGATGACTTTGAAATTGATTATTCAGCACCAATTTCCCCAAACTTCTGCCCATTCTGTGGTTCAAAAATCGTAAAAGGAAAATGCTTGAAATGTAGGAAATATCCGTTGAATTCGTAAAAAAATTTTTTTATTTTCCTAATTATTTCTAATGAAATCTAAGATTATCTCAACTAGTTCTCCTGGTTTTTCTTCTTGTAAGAAATGTCCTGCATCTTTTACTATCGGATGCACTAGATTTTGTGCACCTAACGCTATTTTCTGGAATTTAATCTCACCACCTCTAGTGATTCCATCTTTATTTGAAAATGCTGTTAGAAGAGGAATATTCCATTGTGCAAATTCCTCCCAAGCTTTTGCATTATTTCCAGCTTCAGCGTCATCAGGAGAAATAGGCACTAATGAGGGAAAAATCCTCGCTCCAGCTTTATATTTTTCTGCAGGAAAAGGAGCTTTATAAGCTCGAATTACAGATTTAGAGAGTGTGCCATAAGTTCCCATTTGAATTATCTTCCCGATTGGTAATATTGGAACTGTCTGAGAGAATTTTCTCCACCACAAGAATTTTTTAGGAGGGGGTCTTGAATCTACCCTTGGAGCTGGCAGTCCGCCATTTGCGACTATAATTCTCTTAAATCGTTCTTTATTAGCCACTGCCAGCCGTAATCCAATCAAGGAACCCCAATCCTGACAGAACATCGTTACTTTCTTTAGATTTATTTGTTCCAACCAGGACTGCATCCATTTTATTTGAGCAGCATAAGAATAATCTGATTTCTTAGCAGGTTTATCTGATTTTCCAAATCCTACTAAATCAGGAGCTATTACCCGAAATCCTGCCTTAACTAATTCTGGAATCATTTTCCGATATAAATAAGACCATGATGGCTCTCCATGCATAAGTAAAATTGGTTCTGAATCCTTTGAACCTTCATCTACATAATGAATTCGAATTTGATCCTCCACAACAACATAATTTGGACTAAAAGGATAGTCCTTTAAATTTTTAAAACGGCGTTCTGGAGTGCGATAAATCTTCATACATATTCTTTCGCTTTAGGAATTATTAATAATCTGTTTAAGTTTTAAAAATATCTATCACATACAGCCATTTATTTGATTTCAAGAAATTTTTATATATATTCTAGCTGATTGTAGTCACAAGCATGACTAATGAAATTGTTTTGATTACTGGTGCTGCCAATGGTATTGGTCGTTCTATTACATATTATTTATTAGCTAAAGGTGATACTGTAATTGCTACAGATGTCGATGAGAATGGATTAAAAAGATTTGCTGGGAGTGAAGATATCTATCCATTCCTTATGGATGTTACAAATCCAAAAAGCATAGAATCGACTTTAAACCGTGTCAAGGACAAGTTTGCACATATCTCATGTATCGTAAATAATGCGGGAATATTCATAGGGGGTCCAATTGTAGAATTAGATCTGCCAGATTTAGAAAAACTTCTTGATATTAACCTTATGGGTTATATACGAGTAGTTCAAGCATTTTATCCTCTTTTACGAAAAGGTAGTCGAATAATCAATATTTCATCTGAAGCTGCGCGAATCTCGTGGCCATTTAATGGTCCATACGGAATTTCAAAATGTGCGGTTGAGGGATTTTCAGACTCATTACGTCGAGAATTGATGTTTAAAGACATAAAAGTAATAAAAATTCAACCCGGATCAATAAATACGCAAATGATGGACTGCACTAAAGCAGAATATAAGAAATCTTGTGAAGGATCTGATTTTGAACAACAGATGAATCGGGTTTTTGAAGTACTGAACAACGAAGGTTGTGCAGATCCAATATACATGGCAGAAACCGTGTATAGAGCAATTCATAACAAACGAACCAAACTAGTTTATCGGGTGAAAAATAATAAACTAAGGAGACTTTCAGAATTTCTTCCAGCACGGTGGTTAGATCTCATAATGAAAATATGGAATAATGGAGGAGTAAATACATGAGTCATGATGGTAGTAGAATTTTAGGTTGGGAGTTTATTATATTGGACATCACGTTCTGCGTGATTTGGATGATTTTGTTATTACGAAAAAAATATTATTTGCAATTTTTCTTTGGATTATTTGGTGCGATAATAGTTTTCATTTCAGATTTTGTGTTTTTTTATACAATCCAAGGCAGTCGAGAAATATTTTCACTCCCTGACGGATTGAATCCTTTGACGTTTTTGATTTATTTTTCGTTTACATACGGAATGATTGAGTTTAGCTATGTGACTTTAATGTTTAATTTAAAGAATTGGAAGCAAAATGTGTATTGGACAGTGCTACTATATGCAGGATGGTTTGCAATTGCATTTCTACCAAAATTGTTGCCATTAAGTGACTCCACTGTCGATATAGTCCGTCATATGAAAGATAATCGTTGGACTCAAATTGGTATGGTTGTAGGAGGTTATCTGTTATTAATTATCTTGAAATATATTTGGAAGCCGTTTAAATCGTTAACATGGCTGAGATTGGGATTTCTCTTTCTTACGGGATTTTTAGTCCATTTTGCAATGGAGATTACCTTATTATCTGCGGGAATACGTCCATTAACCGAAGCAGCATCTGTTTTATTCTTCAATAGTTTTTTGGAATTTAATACAGGAGTTCCCATTTTGTTTATCGCATGGCAGTTAATCACTTATAATAAGTCAAAACCACAAACTGAGAATATTTAGTAAAGAGAAAGGTGTTTAAATTTCAATAATTTTTTATTATTTATCTGTGAATTTATTGTATGAAAAAAACAGATTCTCTCTTTGTTTCTGCACAATTCATCAAATTTTGTGTGATTTCTGCTTTTACAATTTGGATGATAACTATAGTTTTTGGAATATTAGTCGGTCAATTAGATAAAGCAGGTCCTGGATATGATCCAGCAGGATTTAATCCATTTATTAACTATATCAGTGATTTGGGTTCCCTTAGATTCACTCCCCTACCAGTTATTTTGAATTTCGGAATGATGGCGACGGGACTATTAATGATCCCACCCGCTTTTGCTATAAGAAGAACATTGATTGGAGATGGAACTAAAATCGGTAGAAAAATAATGGGAAATGTTACAATCGTGGTATTAATTATTGGTTTAGTTGGTTTCTTTTTAACAGGTGTACTTTCTGAAGACACAGGAGAGATGTTTGATGCATTAATTCCGTTACCATCTAACTACCCATGGCATGACATTGTTGCAGATTTTGCATTTATATTCTTTATGGCAAGCGGAATACTTGTGGCATCCCAGTTTATCTTGTTTAAAGATATACTTGATAAGGAGATAGGAGTAAAAAATCCCCGTTTAGTGCGAATCCTTTTGATAACTGTTACATGGATTTTGACTCCAACTTTCTTTGGATTTTTCTACTCCGTGCCTTATCTCTGGTATGATACCCCGTTTTGGTCATATTTACCAATGTGGCAATGGGCACCTTTATGGGAGTGGTTACTCATGCTTTCAATAGTTGCATCATTATTTTCCGTATCGTTCTTAGTATTCAAAACAATAAACAGAAAAATTCTAGACGGAATTAAAAAAATGG
>JAEOUK010000723.1 GCA_016839385.1 Promethearchaeota archaeon | reverse complement strand
GCATATTTTGAATTTTTTGATCTTTTATAAACTTTACATTCTTACCTCACTTAACAACTTAAGATGGAGAATTCTACCCGACATTAATTAATTATCCACTCCCAAAATGTTTGAATAAGAATAAGAGCCAAGAGAATCCACTCGAACAGATTATCGGGGCACGGTATCTGTTTAAGCAATTCTCTCAGCATATAATGATCCGTTAAGATCGATAATAAATTTTATTAAGTTAATAAACTTAATAAATTGAAAGGGTTTTTTGAATCACTATTTTTTCTTCGTGAGGTCTAAAGTGAATTCAACTGTTTCCTCAAGTTCTTCCATTTCTACTGAAAAAGGCAATTTTAACAATATTTTATCAATTCCAGTATTTTTTTTCATAAATTCCCCGTAAAACGCATATAACCCTCTTTCATGACCAATTTCACACATCTTTTCAAATATATGGTAACCCAAACCTTGATTCTGCCATTCTTTTGCAATCATTATTGCGATTTCTGCAACTTTGGATTCTTCCAAAGGATCCAAATAATAAGAACCAGCAGCAATGATTTCTTGGGCATCTTCATCCCCTACCAAACCAACCAGCACCATAATGGTATCATAATCTATATTTACTTCAATTTGGGATTCTTCATGGGTCATAAGTTTCTTTGGCGTTAAATACCGTAAAATACGTGATCGTTCATCTTGATGATAAAAAAATCGCTGAAGAAGAGCTTCATCTGTCGGCTTAATTGCTCGAAATCTCACATTATTCCCTTTTTTTGTAAAAAATGACCATTCATATTCTTCGGGATATACGACAACATTACCATCTTTAGTGAGAGGGATAAGCTGATCAGGATAGACAAAATGCATTTTCTTTGCTTCTTCAAGTAAAAACTTTCGGAACTTGGGATGAGCAATAGCAATCAGTTGAATTGCTCTTTGCCGAATGGATTTTCCTGTAAGACGTGCAATTCCATACTCTGTGATCACATAATGCACATCCGAAGCTGGAACTGTACTTCGAGATATTACAGGGAGAATTCGTGATTTAGATCCATCACTTGTCGTACTAGGAATTAGAATAATCGTTTTTCCCTCAACACTCCTACTTGTACCTTCAATGAAATCGTTTTCTCCGCCTATTCCACTGTAAAATTTGTCTTCAAGATGATTTGTAATCTGTCCCGAAAGATCTACAGCTATAGCACTATATAAGGAAACTAATTGATGATTTTTTATAATATTATCAACATTGTTGATGAAATCGGTTGGATATAGTTTGATAAAAGGATTTTGATGAATTTTCTGGTAGTGTCGTGCTTCTCCTAAAGCAAAAGCGCATATAATTTGAGGATAATGGTTTAGTTTGCATGTAATGATTTTTTTATCGATTAACTCGAAGAACTCATCCGTCATAATCAAACTTTCAGAATAGATTGCAAGATCCTTCCTATTATCAAGATGAGAAAAAATCTTCAATGGAATTTTACCTAGTCCGATATTTAGAGTAGCACCATCTTCAATCAGCCGTGCAGCATATTGACAAATTTTGTCGATGATTTCCAAACGATTTTGGTCACAAGTGATCTTATATTCCAAAAGAGGTGTATCTTTTTCAATATAATAGTCTATTTGGTCAAATCTGACATTAGTATCCCCTCTAGTAGATGGCATTTTATGGTTAATTTGAGCAATTACGATTTTTGCATGTTCTACCATCTTTTTATTAATATCCACATTGATACCCAATGAACAATATCCAAACTCATCAGGTGGACTTAATTGTACCATAGCAACGTCAATTTTAAGAATCCCTCGGTCCAGCAGAGAAGGGATGTCCGAGGTTCTAATGGGAGTGAAGTCACTTGTCCCAGTATTTACCGCATGTCGGGTTTGCGCAGATCCTATCAGAGAGAGAGTATTATGCCGGAATCTTGAAGGAAAAGCGTCACTAAAAAATTTTTGATCTGAAAGGGTTAGGAGATGTACACTTTCACAATCAGTCCACCGATATTTGTCATGGGTTAATTCCTTAGTGATAATATATGGTTCTGAACACGCTGTTCCCAGAAAAATTCGATTTCCATGTTTAATTATGTTGCTTAGTTCCTCAAGAGTTATTTTTT
>JAEOUK010000287.1 GCA_016839385.1 Promethearchaeota archaeon | reverse complement strand
CTCCATAATAATCAGCAGCTTCAGCTACTGCCATTCCATACGATCTCACACTAGTAAAATAATAGTGAGGATCAACATTTCTTTCAACATTAATCCTTTCAATTGCTTCAATGATTTCATCAGTTACAACAGGATCATTGTTGATATAGCTTGCAAGATATGGTCCTCCCCCATAATGAGTATTAACATATACATGCGGCCTATAATTCTTGAATACCTTTATCATTGCTTGAGTTTCTGGTTCACTGGCAGGATAAGGCCCAGGATAATTATAATCATTAGGTTCTCTTGACCTCCAACCAACATGGAAATTCCTATTCAAATCTACTCCCCATTCGCAATCCTCAAAATCCCTATTTTGTCTTTCATAAGAATCCATATTTATTACAGGAACAAAAAGAACATAATTATTCTCAAGAATTCTAATTGCCGCATCTTCATTGCTCTCCAATAGCCATTCCAAGAACATATATTCAACTTCACTCCCCATATCTTCCGATCCATGCATAGACCCATCCCACAATACTCTTCCTCCTTCAGGATTACCAACTTTAAAAATCAAAATGTCCCTATTTTCATAGGTCTTACCTACACTTTCATAAGATACAAAATCAGGATATTTATCCGAAAGATCTGAAAACATATCAATCAATTCAGTCTTTTCATGCCAAAGATTAGCTCGACCAAAAACTATCTCTGAAAAACAAAGAAAAGACAAAAAAAGTAAAAGCAAAAAAATAATTTTAGATATGTTCTTCACAACCAATACTAATATTTACAAATCAAACAACGGATACTATCTGTTTACCAGTAAAAAAGTAGTAATTCATCCTAATTCAAGATATCTGTTATTACCATATCAAACAGGACACTCAAACAACTACATCTTCTTCAGGTTTAGGGCAAAATTTCGTCTTTTCGCAACAATTTTTTATAAAGAGACATTGTTCTTTTTGCAATGCTTTCCCAGGAATAAGTTTCAGCTTTTTTTCTTGCGCTTTTTCCCATCTCAATTCTAGCCGCATCATTTTCAAGCAAATACAACAATGAATGAGAAAAATTAGACACATCCCCCGGTGATAAAAGAAATCCCTCGGAAGGATCTACCAAATCTGGAATTCCACCAACCCGACAAGCAACAATTGGCAAACCTGAAGCCATAGCTTCGAGCAAAACCAATGGGAGTGATTCGGAAGATGAAGGCAGAACAAACGCACTTGCCCCTCGATATAATTCAGCCAAACGATTGGATTCGTTCGAAATATAACCCGTGAATTCGAAGTTCTTCTTGACTTTCAACTTCTCGGCTAGCTTCTCAAGCTTCTGAGCATAATCTTCTGGGCAATCACCCACAACAACAAATTTTATTTCAGGTAACCTAACAACTACCTTGACTGCAACCTCCATCAAAAATTCAATTCCCTTATCTTCTCTTATCCGTGTTACACATAAGAAATAAGGCAGAGATGGACTTGGTGCATCCACTTTTTTGTCTTTTCTCAATGAACCAGAAAACTTGGAAATATCAACTCCATTTGGAATAACACTTACCTTGTCAACAGGTATGCCCAAATATCTCAAAGGTTTAAAATCACCCTTTGAAAGAGCAATAATATGAGTAACTCTGCGTAATGCCAGTTTCAGTAATGTTTCATTAATTAAACGAGAAAAACCCCTCTTTCGAAAATGCTCAACCTGAGAATCCAAACCATGAGTTGTCAACAAGGTCTTAGATTTCGTAAAGATTGACGCATAGAAGATCAAAACTGCTTGAAAGATTTCAGTTACACCCTGAAAATGAACTATATCGGGCTTTTCACGAAGCATGTATAGAATCGCAGAAGGAGAAAATATTACCTTAAAAAATGCCCCAATCAGATTAGTGTCCCCTAAATAAAATACTGAAAATCTATGAACAGGAACCCCACCAATTTCTTCATAGCTCGGAAGACCAGATGAGAACAATCCGTTTTTCATAGGTTTATGAGGATTAACATTGAACGTAGCTAACCTAAGATCAACTTTAGTTTTAACCAAATCTTTTGCCAAATAATAAGTTGCAAGCTGAGTACCCCCTACAGAAGGAAAGAAGAAATTTGTAAACTCAAGAATACGCATAATAAAACCTCAAACATGATTAATTTTTAGAACTTTTTCATATACTTTGAGCGTTTCTTTTGCTGTTTTTTCCCAAGAAAATAATCTAGAAGTGCTTATTGTTTTTTCAATTATTGATTCATACTCCTTGTCCAACTCGTTTATCTTTTCTACCGCTTCAAGTGGAGTTTGAACTCGATATCCACAACCATTTTCAATCAATATATGCAACGGCATAGAATAAGCTAACACGGGCGTTCCCTGGGAGATTGATTCCAAATAGGAAATCGGACAATTTTCCCATTTAGAAAAAGAAACAAAATATTTGGCTTTTTGATACTCATCCAACAATTCTTTGTCTCCAATATTAGTTAACAGTTCTAAATTTTCTGGTATCAATCTGTGGATTTGTTGATAATATTTATGATCATCAAGATGGCCTATTACTTTGAAATGCCAATTGGGTAAAAGCTCTGCCATTTCAATAATTTTTTCAATTCTCTTTCGCCTTTCAATCCTTCCAACAAACAAAATAACTTTCTCTTTATTATTAATCAGATTTTTCTTATTACCTGTATAAGTTTCGAAATTACTTGCAAGATAAACTACAAACGTTTTTTCTCTATCAAGACAATATTCCTTAATAGCAAAATCTCTCTGATCATCAGAAACATAAATTACTGCATCAACATGCTTCTGCACATATTTTTGAATATAACGATTGATTGGTTTCTGGATATAACGTTGAATAAATCCTTTATGATATTCTTCCAAACGCGATGTTCCATGAGAAGTCTTGATTATTCTTGTTCTTCTCAATTTTTTTCTAAAAAATCGAAGTATCCCATAAAGCGAATAATCAAGTTGAAGAAAGTGAATTAAATCATATCCATCGAAATCTATCTCTTTCGGAAACTGCCGAATTAGATTTACTCTTTTCATATATTTTCCTGGTAAGTCATAATACTTTTTTAGATTAATGAAGTCAAATTCCAGTTCAGAGTTATTTCTAAAAGCTCTAATGAGATTACTCGTATACCGTGAAGTACCCCCCAAGCTCAAAGTCTTTCCAATTATTAAAACTCTCAACAAATCTCTCTCCAATATTATGAGAATCCTGAAAAAGCAGTTATTACTTTACGTTTTAGAATTTGAAGTCTACCATCAACAAAGAAATTATGTCCATTAAAAGCAAGATTAATCAATTGATTTCGATCTCCAAAGTCATCAAGTAAACTCAAAACATGCAAAAACGAGTTCTTCAACTGGCAATAAATAAATTACTGTGAAACAATCAGTAGCTCCAGTATTCAAATATCGACAATAAGAAACGAAACTAAACCTTTTTGTTAAGATAATATAATTCTTTAAGATGACTTTGGAATGTAGAGAAAACTAATTGTTGCCATGATACGTGATCTAAATCAAATTTAGATTCCATATTATCCGTAAATAAAAGATAATTTAATGAATATTCTACTATTGGAGTAGGGCTGTCATAAAATGAGAGTGTTAGCTGCAGAGCAACCCCATTTCGCTCCAAAAACCTATTGGTGGAACAGAATTTTTCACAGCGATGTTTTTGTGATTATGGATAACGATTATTTCAATCGTAGACATTGGCAAAATAAAACCGAGATATT
>JAEOUK010000286.1 GCA_016839385.1 Promethearchaeota archaeon | reverse complement strand
TATAAGTGTTTATTAAAAACGTCCCAAAGTTTTAATAAATCTTTTATCCGATCATATATTGAGTATTCGTTTTGGGGAGAAAAACCAACTACTCAATATGCATCATAAGGGAGGAATCAGCAATTTTCTACTCGAAACATCAAAAACAGTGCCAAAAGAATATATTCCTAACTCGCCAAACTATATATCGGAGAAAGATGAAAACTGGAGTAAAGGTTCGTCTAGCACCAATCTTACTTTCTATACTTATTACCGGTGTAATTACAGCAACAATTTTTCAGTATAATCATATTTCAGAAGAAAAATTAATCACTCAACAAAACTCCATCCCAAAAAATCCTAGTTCATCAGATGGAGAGGATTACTTTGGGCTTCATCGGAGTACGTATTTTGGAGGTTCTGATTACGAGTATGGATATTCTATTGCTGTAGATCAAAATACTGGTGCATATTTTATCACGGGGTATACAAGTTCTACGAATTATCCGAGAGTAAATGCTTATGATTCCGTACTAAGTGGCCCATATGATTCTTTTGTCACGAAATTTAACGCTGATGGGACTATAAATTTCAGTACTTATCTTGGAGGTAGTTCATCTGACTATGCGAGGGATATAGTTGTAGATTCTAAAGGAGCATGCTATGTTGTCGGATATACATATTCCTCCAATTTTCCGACATTTAATGCTTATGATTCCGTCTTTAATGGGTATACAGATGCTTTTATTACAAAATTCAATCCCAATGGAAGCTTGAATTTTAGTACATATATAGGTGGAAGCAGTGATGAAGATGCTTACGGGATTGCTATTCATAACGATGGATCTTTTTACGTAACGGGTTCAACAACATCTTCTAATTTCCCTACATTGAATGCATATGACTCGATTATCAGTGGAAGTCGGGATATTTACTTAACTAAATTCAATCCTGACGGAAGTATGAATTTCTCGACTTATTTTGGTGGAACTGGATATGAATATGGGTATGGAATTGTAGTAGATGAAGTTCAAAATATTTACATCACCGGAGAAACAAGTTCTTCTTCTATTGCTACTGCAGATGCTGCAGATACCTCTATAAGTGGTTCATATGATGGACTTGTTGCTAGGTTTAATCCAAACGGAACCTTAAATTATAGTACTTATTTTGGAAGTACGGGCTCAGATCAATGTAATGCGATAGCGGTAGATAATGAGGGGGCTTTCTACGTCACTGGAGAATATTATGCATTAACTAATTATCAATTCCAATGTGTGAAATATAACCCAAACGGCAGTATAAATTACACAAAAATAATTGGGGGGTCTTTAGGGGTTGAAGAAGGAACAGATCTCGTTGTTGATGATGTTGGGAATTGTTATATTGTAGGTACTACGACTTCCACAAATTTTCCAACAGTTCATGCATTCGATGAAACACATAATAGTTATTATTCTTATATGGATGATACGTTCATCTGTCAATTAGATACTTCAGGAAATATTATATTTAGCTCTTATTTAGGCGGTTCTTCTTATGATAATGGGATGGGAATCGCACTTGATTCCAATTCCACTATTTATCTCACGGGTTATACTAGATCTGTAAATTTTCCAATGAAAAATGCATATGATTCGTCGATAAATGGGTACCGAGACGCATTCATTACTATTCTTGACTCTCCCGTTTTAGATTCGGATTTAGACGGATTACCGAATTATTGGGAATATGAAATGGGAATGGATATCAATAATGCCATGGATGCAGGATATGATTATGATAGTGATTTTCTAAATAACACTGAAGAATATTTTTATGGAACTCATGCAAGAGACGAAGACACTGATAATGATGGTCTTTTAGATGGAGATGAAGTAAAAATCTATCTAACAGATCCATTAGATGTTGATACTGATAATGATACCATGGAAGATGGATGGGAGATACTGATGGGATTAAATGCAACCTATTACGGTGATCGAAATGGTGATGCTGATCTTGATAATTTACCAAACTATTGGGAGTATTCAATGCAATTAAATGCAACTAACCCACTAGATGCTACATGGGACAGCGATTCAGATAATCTCACTAATTATGAAGAATACACCAGAGGGTTAAACGCACGAAATCCTGACACTGATAATGATGGCTTAGAGGATGGGGAAGAAGTTCAAATTTATATGACCAACCCCAAGAATCAAGATTCCGACTACGATCAAGCAATTGATGGAATCGAGGTTCTAACTTATGGAACAGATCCATTAAATCCAGACACGGACGGGGATGGGATATATGATGGGTATGAAATCTCCTGTAATTTACAGCCTCTTAATCCCGCTGATGCGAATTTGGATAAGGATAATGACGGAATGCCTAATTTGTGGGAATTTCAGATGGGATTGAATGCAAATAACTATTATGATGCGAATTATGACAAAGATTATGATGGAATGCCAAATCTTTGGGAATATCAATATGGGCTTGATGCCAGCGATTCGAACGATGGTAACTTCGATTTAGATCATGATCGATTGATCAATAGGTACGAATACCAAAAAGGAACTGATCCCTATAATCCTGATACTGATGGAGATGGATTTCTAGATGGCAATGACAACAATCCCCTCCGATACATGCAACCTACAGGGAGAATTATCTTCTGGTCGTGTTTCGTTGTGATTTCGATAATTTCTGTCGTTACTAGGAAGGTTATAAAACGTGTTAAGGAAAAGAAACTTGAGTTTGAACGAACTTATTTTTTCTGTCCTAAGTGTTCCATGCAAAATCGTAGAGCTACGGGTGTTTGCGTATATTGCGGTGAAGAAATGGATGGTTCAAAAATCGAGCAGTTGGCAATTGAATTCGATAAAAATCCAGAAAAAATGGAAAATGCTTCCTATTGTCAATATTGTGGCTCAGTTCTCAAGAAAGGTATTTGCCCAAAATGCAAATCCTATGGGAAAACATGATAGGATAGAACAACATCTAAAAGAAATTCAAGAGGAATTTGATGAAAACCCATTAAAGAGCGGAAAATTGCGGTATTGTGAGGCATGTGGAGGAAAAATATACCTAAACAAATGCACGAAATGTGGAAAAAACTATCCATTGAACAGCTGAGGACATATAAGCATTTTGGGAAGGCTATCTACTTAATATGAATACTTCCTACATCCTTTTCTATTCTATAATTTTAATCCCATGCATATTAGGTCAAAATATTTCTCATTAATACGCATACCTCTACTGATTCTCCCTTCTTCGATAAATCCCAATTTTTTATATAAAGTTATCCCCGAATTATTTGATTCTTTCACGTGTAGATTAATCTTAGTGAGATTTCCATCATCTTTTGCCCATTCGATTAAATACTGCATGATAGCTTTACCTACTCCAACATTCCAATATTTTTTCATTACACTTAGTCCAAGAGCACCACCATGACATAATCTTGGAAGAGATGATGTGCTAATATCTGATACTGCAATAAGTTCTCCATCAATAATTCCTACTGCCATTATATTGTGGGGATTTTTATGGATTGATTCGATATATTTCTCTTCTTGTTCCTTTGTAAAGGGCGGATCTCCTTTTCCAAATGATAAATTTTCTGATTCTGCAGCCACTTGATTTATATAATCCACCAATATCTGAGCATCTTTTTTTTCTGGTAAACGAATTGTCAGAATCTTTCCATTTTTTAATATAGTTGTCTTTGGAGGATAATATCCCATACTAATTCACGCTTTCATGCATTTCTCAGAGAGAGAACATAAAAATATTTTCTGATCTCAAAAGTACGAGAAATTGATAAAAAACTGCCTATTGAAGTTTTAAGGATTTATCATTCTTGATTAGAAGTATAGGAGATTAAAAAATGAAGGTTTGGATTGTTCACGATTCAAAATTTGGAAATGGTAAATCCATTGCAGAAGCTATGGGAGATGTGTTTAGAGAAAAAATGCAAGTTGGAGTGGGAACTGTTAAAGAACTCTCTCCCTCTGAAGCAGCTAAAGAGAAACCAGATCTAATTATAGTGGGAACAGCGATTCGTATGTTTTCCACAAGTATTCCTTCTAAGAATTGGATAAGAAAATTGAAACGGGAATTACGTAAAGAAAATCACGTAATTCCTCTTGGAGTAGTATTTATCACTCATCAAATGAAAAAAATCAACGCAGAATTTTGGGGAAAACGGTTTCATAATTTATTAAGCCGCGGAATAGCAATCACTGAAGTATATCCAGGATGGCTTTCAGGACGAGTTGTGAAGGCAGAAGGACCTTTGGTTGAAGGGGTTCTAGAGGATTTTATCCATATTGCAAAACAATTAATGAATAAAATTATTGAGTGATGCTAGGTTCGATGACGATACCTGATTCTCATTTTACCTCTATCACTCTAATATTATGAACGATATCTCCTAATTCCCAGTCATTTTTAGTCCGTCCTTTTAAATACACTATATTACCCGGTTGTAAAATGCTGGATTTGTATAAATTTTCACTTACTTGAGCAATTATATTATCAAATTCTCCCCTTTCTTTGTTTTCTAGCTCAAATTCTCCATTAATCAAATGGAGTAGATACACTGTAAATGCCTTATCTCCATATTTTCGCTCTTTTTCTTCAATTAAATTAATTTTTGCTTTTTGAATTGTAATTCGTTGTCCGGATAGAAATAGACTTGGATTTCTGCTATTCTTTCTTAGTGAAAATCCTTCAAATTTTGCAGTTTTAGAACTTATTTCTATAGGATTTCCTTCAATAGTATCCAATCCATCAAAAAAATCATATACATCTTCAATACTATAATCTCCTGGTCTAAATAACATCACAATTTTATCATATTGCGTAGGTTGGTAGTATATGCGTACATTTCTATTCGCATGAAGTTTTGCTCTACATTTATATGGAAGTTTTTTGTGTTTTGAGACAAAATGAATAATTTGAGAAGAAAGAACTTCTTGAATTTCCTCTTTTTCAGAGCGTCTCACTTCGTTATTCGACACAATAAACCAGAATGAGCGGAAATATCCCTCTATATTTTTCTCTTTCAGCATTAAAACATCATTATTTTCAACTTCATATGCTGCTATGTTTTTCAGAGAAGTATGAAATCCAAAATTCTTGGATGAGATATGAAACCACCAATTGCTTGAAAACCCATTCTCTTCCCCGACTTCAAACAAGTTTACCTCCATAATCTCCAATCTCGTGATTTTATCTATTCTTTTAATGCAACATATTTAAATTGGTACTGGATCATGTGTTTATTACTGGTGAGATAATTGGGAAAAATTTTATCAAATATAGGTGTTCTTGGATGGGGCATCACCGGTGAATCCACATTTATGGGAGCATTGTCTCGCGTAATGGAATATAAGAATGAAAATATAGATTATGTGGATTTAATGGGATTTTCTGGAGCTGCCTTTAGAATAAATATTATGCAACCTACTTGGTGTCCAAGCGCTCCTGATATGTTTCCCCGCGAACATTTTGCTAAATATTTTGGATATGAATTAAAACCTTATTTCAATCATGCTAAAGAAGAGTCTAAAGGTTCAGACAGCCAAAAGGAATTTATTAAAATTATTAAAAAAGAATTAAACAAAAATAATCCTGTTTTAGCGATCGATTTAGTTGCAATTCCCGAATGGGGTATAATTACAGGGTACAAACGATCCAACTTCTATTGTCGTTCATATTTTGATGGAATTGAACGGGATTATGATAAACATCGTCTACCAAATTATAATATTGCGACCAAATTTCCTTGGGGATTGTATACGGTAAATAAGATTGGGCAACCTATGGATCGAAAAAAAGCTATAAAAGAAAGCTTAACATGGGCGCTAAAACATTGGTCGAAAGGGAAAATTGAGGTAAAAGCAGATAGTTATTATGCAAACGGAATAAATGCTTATGAAAGTTGGATTGATCAACTG
>JAEOUK010000285.1 GCA_016839385.1 Promethearchaeota archaeon | reverse complement strand
GAAGAAATAAATTAAGTTCTTCCTTAAAAACCAATGGAATAGAAGCATTCCTCATTTCTGAACCAGGAAGTATTTATTATTACACAGGAGCTACGTATAAAGCTCAAGAACGACCATTTTTAATTGTTATTTGGTCTAATAAAGAACCAACATTTCTGGTGCCAAAACTTGAAGAAAATCATATGAAAAAGGCAAAAATTGGAGATGTTCGAGTATATTGGGAATATCCAGCTCCGGTTGGAAAAGGTTGGCCGGAAATTCTAAAGGAAATTCTTCAAGAGGTAACGAGTTTAGGAGTAGAACTTGGAATTAGTGTTGAGAATTCAAAAAAAATTCAAGGAATTGAACTAAAACCTCTCGATTTAGTAGAGAAACAACGTTTGATAAAAAGTCCTATGGAAATAGAAATGATCCGTCAAGCTGCGCGATATTCTGATATGGGCATGAAAATGATGGTTGATAAAGCCTATTATGGTATTTCGGTATTAGAAATGTTTAGCTTAGGTCGAAAAATACAAATGGAAGTAATCAAAACTAAAGTGTTTGATCCATTAAATTGTGAATTTCTTACTGCCACTTGGCCTGCTCCATGGTCTTCAATGCCTCATGGAATCCCTCCAATTGACGGGAAATTACAAAAAGGACCTCTTGCTGCAATGTGTTATTTACGAGTTAACGGATACGCAGCAGAGACGGAACGAACATTTTTTCTATCAGAACCCTCAGAGAAAGAAAGGGAAATTTTCAATCATATGCGTGAAGCAAGACAAAAAGCATTAAAACTAATCAAACCGGGAGTAAAATGTTCAGAAGTGGATCGTGTTGCCCAAGAATTCTTAAAAGAAAAAGGATATGGAGACTATCTTTTACACAGAACTGGGCACGGGATCGGTCAAGGAAATCATGAAGGTCCTTGGATTGCTGAAGGAAGTGATCACATCTTAGAGGAGAACATGGTAATTAGCGTAGAACCCGGGATTTACATACCAGAAATTGGAGGATTTCGCCATTCAGATACTGTTTTAGTAACAAAAAATGGATATGAATTACTAACGAAGTATCCTCGTGATATTGAAGATCTCACTGTACTAAACCCAAAACGAATGAAAAGAATGATTGGCAAGATTGTTCAAAAAACTATGAAAATTTAATAGTAAATTCAATTTATGATTATATTTTATTCTTTTCTAATAGTTTCTAATCGTATATTCCTGTTGCTAAGTTAAAACTCATTATACTGACTAGTACCGCTGTAAAAATGATTACAACTATGCACAAAATAAACATAAACCAATTTTTATTTTCATAACATTGTCCAGCATAGAGAAAATAACTATAGATCATCATCCCGGAAACCACTATAAATAGGTAATGTCCAAAAATAGTATACGGAAATAGTAATGCCACTCCAGAAATAATGCCAGCTACAGCAGTAACAATTAGTATTATGATTGTTGATAATTTACTTGGAGTTTCTGTCCATTTTTTTCTTTTTTCTAAACTAATTAAATCCCGAATCTTGAAGAAAAGAGAAGCAATATTTCTTCCAATCATGAACAAACTGCATACCCATATAAATACTGGAAGATCCATATAAACCACCAATATTCTATGCAATTGTGAATTTAAAAAAATTTTGAAAATGTAAAGATAGAATACGTGGGTATAGTTACATAATTTTTCTTAAACATATACTAAATAAGAATTTAAAATGTTTGTGTGTAGCGGTCTCGATTACGATTTCAATTAATATATTATGTCAATTCTAATATTAGACTTTGGAAGAGCATTTAAGCAACTCATCCTATCAAGAGGCAATATAAGGAAAAAAATTCACCATAGAGAATTTCACGTTATGACAAACGAGCGTCATTTGAGAGAATTAGGCATTACATTAAAGAAGCGCAGCTCAATTTTTTTATCTCTCTTAATTGTTAACATTGTAAGGAATATGGGAGACAATTTTGTTACAATTGGTTTACCAGAATTCATTCAATCCATGCAAGGTTCGCTTGCTCTTTATGGGTTGGCAATAGGAATTCTAAAAGCCACACAGACGATATTCCAAATTCCTATGGCTTATATTTCTGATAAGATTGGTAGAAGAAATGCTATCGCTTTAGGTTATACTGTTTATATCTTGGGAACCGTTTTATGTGGATTTTCTACACAAATTTGGCATATCATTCTCTTTCGAGCAGTTCAAGGAATTGGAGTTTACGCGTCGATTATTTTTGCTACAATCAGTGATTTATACGATGAGGAAGAACGTGCTAAGAAGTTTGCACTTAACACTGTTTTTTTAACGATCGGATATATTCTTGGTAACTTTGTCGGAGGAATTATCTCTGATTATATCCCTTCTCTGTCTTGGCTATTCTTTATTTCAGGAGGATTGAATTTATTAGCATTCGTTTTGCTCCTTATAATTGTCCCTGAAACCAATCTAAAAATATTGGTGAAAGAAAACAGAAATGGAGGAAATAAACGCGATTCATCTAAGAACCAAAAAATACTCTACGGATTACCTTTTATATTTGGTTTAATAATG
>JAEOUK010000052.1 GCA_016839385.1 Promethearchaeota archaeon | reverse complement strand
GTACTTGTATTCTCTTGATGTATAGATAGATTAAAAGAGTATAAAGCAGAGATTGCCGAGTATGGTCAAAGGCGCTGGACTTAGAATCCAGTCTTTAGTAGTTCGGGGGTTCAAATCCCTCTCTCTGCACTTATTCCTTCATTTTTTGATGTGAAAATAGGATTTCTTCATTTAACGAGAAAAAAGCGGGACCCCAAGAAAATTTTGACATTATTAATTCCGCAAATTCTATATGATCAATCAAACACAAAGCAGCAGCGAATGCTTCTGCAGAAGATAGTTTTTCCCATCTTCCATAGTTCACACCATTCGCAGCTAGCATCTTTGGTAATTTCCTTCCAGTACGATATTTTTTAAACACTTCACTTGCATTTTTCCAGGAACAATCGATTACTGCCAAACCAAATCGTTCCACCAATTCCTTATCCTGGATATCTAGAGTTTTGGATGCAAAAGGATCTAAAATTATTGTATTCCTAGGTAGATACCGAACTTTTGGTAGAAATTTTACGAGATTAAATTTCTTTAATTTCATACTCGTACATTTTTTTGGGTCGCATTGATCATAGTGGACCACAAACAATTTGGGATCATTCATGAAAATTTCGCAGTGCAGAGTGAATTAATACTTCTAATTAGTGCATCGGAATTTATCTCTGTCCCAATTACTTCTTGGATCGAATGTATAATATTACGTATTTCTCCCAAAACTGGTATAGCTCCATAAGTCAATGGGAAAAGACTAATAAATGTTATATTTTGAGCATTTGAAGCTCCAGTATTTTTATCAGTAAATTTTAATCTACCCGAGGGACAGGCAATAATTCCAAAGAAGCTATCTTTGTTTTTAACCGAAATACATACATACGATAATAATTCTCCCATCTTTAGAGTTCCAGCTTCCTCTATCATTTTTTGAAATGCAACATTTGTGTTTGCACTAAATGCTTCAACGGTTATGGGCATCTCTACAAGATTTTTATTTCTCTGGTCAATCGTTAAACCACTGGGAGCTACTAAACTATATACAGCTAAAACAGGATTCTTCACGCTATCTAAAATCGCATTGATTTGATTAATCTCACTATCTCCCTTACTGGAATATGTGGTTGAAGGAACTTCACTTCCCATTCCAAATAAATAAATCGCGCTCCTCACACTATTGCTAAAAGCTTCTATATTTTGTGCAATATTTGAGGTCCCGAAATAATTATCGATTTCCCTCCGTAGATGATAAATACATGATCCTATTGTATCTGCATTCAAAGGCCATTGACGATTATAATCATGCACAATTGTAAGTAGAGTTTGGCTGATTCGTATAGTAATTAGACAAATTTTTTCAAAAAACGAAAATGTAATGATCTGATTATCCATTTTCAAGTCGTTCCAATTTTCATCACTGGACGAAAAAGCAGCTGCGGAAACTGATGTAATTGTGTTTGGATCTAACTCAATTTCCGTAGATCTTCCAATTCGTGCAATTGATAATCCGCTTTCATCTGAAAGCAAAACCATCAATGTCGCTTCTGAAGATCTCAATATACTTGATAGATGTTTTACTAATGATTCCCGGACACTCATAAGTTATCCTCTTGTAGCAGTTCTAAATATAATAGAAAGAGAAATTCATACATTAAAGTTTATTTATGTGTAAATGAAAAGAATAAGGATGAATTAATCATCCATATCGTCATTTGGAGAAGGCATTTTTGGGCCGCCACCTCCTTTAGAAGCTGAGATTACTTCATCAATTCGCAATATCATCATACTCATCTCTGTAGCGGATTTTATAGCTTGTAGAATAACCTTTCTGGGTTCAATGATATTCTCCTTCATACAGTCGAAAAGTTTTTTATTTTCAAGATCGATTCCATAATTCTTTCCATTTGTTTGTTCATGCTTCGAGTGTAGCTTGGCTAAAATTTCCATAGGATCTAAGCCAATGTTTTCAGCTAGGGTTATAGGAATGGATTCAATACTTTTTGAAAATGCTTCTACAGCAATAGATTCTCGCGTGCTTATTGTTTTTGCATAGTTCGCTAGGTTTTTTGAGAGCTCAATTTCCACTGCTCCTGCTCCGGGAACTACTATTTGATCTTCTATGGAATTTTTCAACACGTTTAATACATTTTTTATTGCTCGTTCCACATCTTCGACTACGTGACGTGTACCACCACGTATTAATATACTTGAAGATTTAGGATTCTCGCAATCCTCCACAAAAATCATTTTATCCTTTCCTACTGAGCGTTCTTCTACCGATCCAGCCTTTCCTAAATCAGATGATGTTATTGCTTTTACATCCGTAATAATTTTTCCTCCTGTAGTCTTCATCAATTTTCGTAAATCTGATCGTTTTATTCTTCGGATTGCCATAATATTGTGAAGACTTAAGTAATATTGAGCTAAATCATCTATACCCTTCTGGCAAAATACAACATTTGCTCCAGTGTCAACAATGTGTTGAACGAGATTATGGAGTATATCATTCTCTTGTTGTTTAAATGCCTGAATTTGAGATGGATCTACAATTCTGATATCCGCGTCAAATTCTGTCTTGGTAATTTCCAAAGATTGGTCGATAAGAGCTATTTTTGCATCTTTTATTGCTTTAGGCATTGTTTCACTTACAACTTCTTTATCAATAATCATGCCATTGATGAATGCTGAATTCTGAAGACTCTCCCCTTCCTTTTTCATTATTTGGATTAAATCCAAATCAACATAGTTCTTATCCCCACGTTTTTCCAAAACTTGTAGACAAGATTGGGCTGCAATTTTAGAAATTTTTTCTATCGCTCCATATGTTTCTTTGGTAGACAATGCGGTTTTTGCGACATTTTCTAAATTATTTTCATCTATTGGGATAGTTATTGCAATTTCATTGACAAATTTATCAATCATTGTCACAGCTTTATGATATCCGTTTAAAATTATATTGGGATGAAGTTTTTGATCTAGTAGCTCTTTCCCATATTTTAATAATTCACCCAATAGAATAATGGCCTTAGTTACTCCATCTCCCACATTTTTATTCATAATTTTAGATAATTGGACAACAATTTTTCCAGCAGGATGTTCTACCTCAATTTCATCAAGAATTGTAAAAGCATCTTTTGTTACTGATACATCTCCAATTGAATCAACAAGCATTTTTGACAATCCTTTTGGGCCAAGCGTAGACTTTATCGCTTCTGAAATGGAACGAATCGCTGAAATATTTTCAGAAAGCGCAGTTTCTTTGGATTCTACGGATGTTCCCTCTTTAAGAATTATCGGAATTCCATAAAATGACATAGTATTCACTTTTTCTATTATAGTTAGGAAAAAAATGAATGGGATAAAAAATTTTCTCTTTAAATACACGCCTAAGTCAATTCAAAAATTGTTCAGTTTAAAACAAATTCTAAATAAAAAAATGAGATATTGATGGACACCTATGAAAAATTTCATTTGATTTTAACAATTAGTATCCTTTCATGTGTTTTCCTCACCAATTTTATTGATTTATTATATACTTTTCGTTGTATGAAAATTGGAAGGAAAAAAATGCATAAATTCATCATTTTCCTTTT
>JAEOUK010000284.1 GCA_016839385.1 Promethearchaeota archaeon | reverse complement strand
TTTACGGCCTGTTTCATTCCATGCACGCAGCATTCCTCGTAGATGCTCATCCCACTCAATTTCTAGAAAGGGGGTGATAACACAAGCACCCACAACAATATCTATATCAGGGCTTTCTAACATTGCTTTTGTAACTTGATAATATTGCTCTTCTCTTGCTCCCGCAATCATATCTAAAGGATTGACCATTTTTACAAGAGGAATCACATGAGGACGAATTTTTTCGATAAGTTCATTAGATAATTTTGCTAATGGTAAGCCGAGCTGTTCCGCTTCATCGCTAAACAATACGGAACTTCCTCCACTATTCGTCATAACTCCAATTCGATCTCCACATGGTATTGGAAAATATGAGAGTGCTTTCAAGGCAGTTGCATAGTCTTCTGCGCCTTCGATCATGTGACCACCTGCCTGTTCGACTGCACTTTTGAGAAGTTGATAATTGGTAGATAAAGATCCAGTATGACTAGAAGCTGCATTCATCCCGCTTTCGGTTCTACCGCCTTTTAAAATTAAAATGGGTTTGTTAGGAATAACTCTCTTAAGACACTCATAAAAATCTCTTCCCCCGGAAACCGATTCCAAATACATGCATATAATTTTTGTATTGGGGTCGTCATTATAATATTCCAAAACCTCTTGATAAGACACATCTATCATATTTCCGAGATTTGCAAACTTGGAGCATCCTAAATTATTGTCTTTCATAGTATACAACACTGCAGCACCGAAACTGCCAGACTGTGTTATAAATCCCACATCTCCTTTTGGAGGTTGTAAAATGAAAGATGCATTTAAGCCAACATCTAAATTTTGTATACCTACACAGTTCGGACCTATAACTCGTATTCCCGCTTCCTTGCATTTCTTTGCAATGCGCTTTTCCAGGGCTTTTCCTTCTTCATTTATCTCCCCAAATCCACCTGTAACAATGATGATTCCTTTAACACATTTTTTGATGCATTCGTCAACCACTTCTTCTACAGCTTGAGCAGGCACTAGGATGGTGGCAATGTCGATTTCTACTGGAATGTCTAGAATCGACGAATAGGTTTCTAGTCCATTGATCTTTTGTTTTTTTAATGAAACGAGATAAACATCATATTCTCGTTCTTTATTGCTCAAAATATTCTCAGTCACAACATTCCCAAACTTCCGGGGGTTCGATGTTGCTCCAATTACTGCAATTTTTTTTGGATTGAAGAAAAATGCCATTCTTTATCTTACTCCTTTTCGAAGGATATTGCTCCATAGGGACATACACCAATTACGCAAACTCCACATCCACGGCACACAGATGGATCAATGGAGGATTTTTTACGTGTTCTTCCATCTTGATCTGGTTCTGTTTCAATTTCTACAAATGCTGGGCAGCCAAATTTTCGAATACAAGTCATACATCCCACACATTTTTCGGGATCAACTTTTACCACAGGTACTTTCTTACCTTCTTTTTTCCATTGACCGATTTCAAGTAATGAACAAACATGACGGGAGATAAATACTCGAACTCCATCTGCTTGAAGTGCTTCTTCTAATTTTTCGATCATTTTTGGTGTATTATTTGAGTCTTCTACCCAGATTTTATCTTCAGGAACTCCACATCCTTTCACTAAATCTTCTAAAATTATCCGTTTTCCAGGTTCATCTGTAATTTTAATTCCAGTTCCAGGATTGGGTTGCATTCCTGTCATGGAAGTGCTCCTATTATCAAGAATTATGACTAAAAAGTCATTCTGATTATATACTGCATTGATTAATCCGGATACACCTGAATGGAAGAATGTAGAATCTCCAATAATTGCCACAACAGGTTCATTTTCGTTTTGGAATTTTGATAATGCATTACCGACTCCTATTGAAGAACCCATACAAATTTGAGCATTTAGACTTTCTAAAGGCTTGTATACTCCTAGAGTATAACAGCCAATATCTCCAGATTTGAAAGTTTTTATCTTTAATTTTTGTTCTACCTTCTTTAATGCCCAATACGTAGAGCGGTGACTACATCCAGGGCATAATAACGGTAATCTTGGAGGTAATGTAATATCGGATTCCGGTAATTCTTCAGAAGAATATTCAATTCCCGCAAATTGAGCTACCTTTTCCAAATACAATCCTACAGGAAATTCTCCTGGTATGGGAAATGTGTCTTTACCATGCACAGGTTTCTGGATTTTTGCATCAAATGCAATTTGTTTTACCAAGTTTTCAATAAAAGGTTCTAATTCTTCAACTACGATAATTTCATCACAATGATCTAATAATTGGGTGATTAATTTCGTTGGCGGAGGATAAACCATTCCGATTTTTAAAATGGATGCTTTACTTGAGAGATTAAAATAATCCAGGGCATCCAACAAATGAGAATATGGCACACCCGCAGAAATAAAACCCAATTTCTTTCCATTTACTTTTTCGTTTGAAAGTTTAAGAGATGTAAACGGATAGGTGTTTGATTCTTCTTTAAATTTTTCTAATCGGGTTAGCAATTCTCGTCGCATTACTCGAGAATTTGAAGGAACACACACCCATTTATTTGAATTTCTATCAAAACTTGCGGGACGACCTGCAGTCTTAATATCTCCAAGGGTGACATTTCCTCTTCCGTGATTTAAACGAGTAGTAGTTCTATAAAGAATAATACTGTTGTATTTTTCAGATAATTCAAACGCATCCTTCATCATGTCTTTTGCTTCATTAGGATCAGCAGGCTCTATAACAGGAACCAAGCCATGAGGCCCAAAATAGCGATTATCTTGTTCATTTTGTGAAGAATAACAATTAGGATCGTCAGCAGAAATTACAACTAAACCTCCTCTAGCACCGGTATAACATGCAGTCATAAATGCATCAGATGCAACATTCAAACCTACGTGCTTCATTATGGCAACAGAGCGAAGATCAGAAAGACTACCCCCATAGGCAACTTCCATAGCGACTTTTTCATTGATAGATAGTTCAAGATTTAAATGAGGATGAAATTTATGTATTTTTGAAAGAGTTTCTATAATTTCAGATGAAGGAGTTCCAGGATATGCTGCACCTACAATCGCACCACCCTCTAAAATTCCTCTAGCAATAGCTTCATTACCCATGAGAATGACTTCTTTTCCAGGTGCATCTTCAGCATAATCTGGTGCTAATTTACTCATAAAATTCCTCCTTGATTTTTTTACCTAGTTCATAACCCATCCGGAATGCAACTTCGTTTACTTCTTTTGCTTTTGCGGGAACAAATTTAGCAATGGCTTTTTTGACTGATTCTTCTTTTAATGGCAGTTTTCCTGCACCAAACATAACACCTATTAAAATAACATTGGATGTTCGAGGATTTCCCGCTTTTTCTGCCATTTCACGTGCGTTGATTAAATGAACTTTTTTTGTGACTTTTTGAAGAAATTCCATTGTCTTTTGTTTGTCTGGATAAGGAATTTTATATGTATAAACGGAAGGAGGGATTATTATATCAGATGAAACGAATAAACTGGTATTTTTATCTGCATATTTGATGTTTTTTAGGGCTTCACTTAATTCAAAAGATAGTATTATATTTGCTTTATGAATTAAGGGACCTGTAACGTTAGGCCCAAAGCGTAGATATCCTAAAACTGATCCTCCACGTTGAGCCATTCCATGAGTTTCCGCGGTACGCACTTGATTGCCACCATCTTCGAGAGCAGCGGCCGCTAATATCTGCGTTGCTCGAATTACTCCTTGCCCTCCTACGCCTACAGTTAGTATGTTATAACCATGAGAATTTTCCATGCTTCAATCCTCGTAAAAAACAGTATCTATAGTCTATATTTCCCTACAGTTTTATAAAATTAGCTTAAAACCCACAATCATGGGGAAATATGGGTATTTTCACCCATCGGATTAAATCCAACCCACTTTGATCCCACATTCATTATTCTGATTTCTGTTTAAAGATAAGAGATATAAACTTTAGACTCAAAAATATCAGATATGGTTGAACCCGTCACTATCGAATTTTTTGGCGAATTTAATAAAGCTGCTTGCACAGTATGTGGGGAATGTTTAACACAATGTCCAATAATCGAGTATGATATCGAATCCGCAAAAGCTGAAATGCGAAAACTTATTGCTGGAAAAAAGACAAAGAAGTTACTTCGGAATTGTCAGTCGTGTTTTACATGTAATTTATACTGTCCTCATGACGCAAAACCCACTAGCTTAATT
>JAEOUK010000722.1 GCA_016839385.1 Promethearchaeota archaeon | reverse complement strand
CAAGAAATTTAAACCTGTTGCTATAGGGAACTTGGAAAGATTTGTTGCAGATGCAGAACGGGCTACGCAAGCATGTTACATATGCGAGAAAGATCCACCAACAGGAAAGAAGGTTGCATGTATTGGCTCAGGACCATCTAGTCTGACAGTTGCAGGAGATCTAATAAAGAAAGGTCATGAAGTACATATTTTCGAAGCTTTTCATAAAGGGGGTGGAGTGCTTGCTTATGGAATTCCAGAATTTCGTCTACCAAAAGAAATTGTGAATTGGGAAATTCGGGAACTTATAGAAAATGGTGTTAAAATTCATTATAATACTGTAGTTGGGAAATTAATTACCATCAATGAATTGAAAGAGCAAGGTTTTAACGCTATTTACATAGCAATTGGCGCTGGATTACCTCGATTCATGCGAATTCCTGGAGAAAATTTGAAAGGAGTAGTTTCTGCAAATGAATATTTAACTAGATCAAACTTGATGAAATCCTATGATTTTCCAAATTATAAAACTCCTCCATTAAGAGGAAAAAATGTTGTAGTGGTCGGTGGAGGAAATGTTGCAATGGATTCGGCAAGAACTGCATTAAGGTCCGGAGCTGAAACAGTTACTATCGTTTATAGAAGATCAATGGAGCAATTACCCGCTAGAGTAGAAGAAGTCCATCATGCACAAGAAGAAGGAGTAATATTCAAACTTCTCAATAATCCGGTTCGATTTATTGGAAATGAGTATGGTAGTCTTATTGAAGCTGAATGTATTCGTATGGAATTAGGTGAACCTGATTCATCTGGGAGAGCTCGCCCCGTTCCAGTTGAAAATTCTGAATTTCGTATAAAATGTGATTTAGCAATCATTGCTATAGGAAATAACAGCAATCCACTCCTAACCTCTACAATGCCAGACTTAGAATTAAATAGATGGGGGAATATTGTTACAGACGAAAATGGGGCTACAAACCTTCCAGGAATATATGCTGGGGGGGATATTGTCACTGGTGCAGCAACGGTAATTTCTGCAATGGGTGCAGGAAGATGTGCAGCAAAAGCAATGCATGAATATTTAATGAATTCCAGCTGAATTCAAATTTTTTTTACTTACCAAACAATCGAGCAGTGTGTTTCATCTGACTTATAATTTTTACATTAAAAGGACATCTTGGTTCACATGCGCCACATTCTGTGCAATTTGATGCATGAACCGATATTTTATTATACACAGATTCAACATAAGCTACACCTGAAACCATTGCAGAGTGATAGTGACGGAAAACATCTCCAATATCAATTCCTTGAGGACATGGGGAACAATGATCACAAAATACGCATTCTCCTTCCCTATATTCATCGAAACTCTTAAGGACTCCAGAGTAATCTTTTTCTTCCGGACTTGCTTTCACATATGCCAACACTCCATATAATTCTTCCATATTCTTTACCCCAGGTAAAACTACATTCAACCCCGGTTGGGATAGGACATAGTGCAAGCATTGTACAGTAGAAATTGAATCCGTGATTTTTTTCTTCAATCCCTTTCCACCTCGGTGATATTTCGCAAAACTCACTGATCCTTGCATCAGTAACCTGCCCCCTCCATAAGGTTTCATTGCTACGACCCCCACTCCATTCTGTTCACATATGGATAATGCTCTATTTCTATTTTCCATCGCGTTGTTTGCCATATTTACTTGGAACATAACTAAATCCACTCTTTTCTCTTCGACAGCACGGATAACTACATTAGAATCGTGTGTACTCATTCCTATATTGCGTATTTTTCCTTCATTCTTGAGTTGATTAGCTAAGTCAAATAATCCATTTTCTTTAACTACCTGTTCATATTGACCTTCATTTATAACAAAATGAACCATCCCAATATCTGCATAATCTGTATCCAAAATATTCAAGTATCTGTTTAAATAATCCCGAACTTTATTATTACTTCGTGTTTTTTGGTATTTTTTTCCTTTTTCGGTTATATGTTCTCCACTTCCAAGATGATGAGTAATGATATAATCTTCTCGTTTGAAGGCCTTGAAAGCATTATGAAAGTAGTTTAGATCTTCTTCGAAATTATAAACTAGGTCAAAATAATTAATCCCCTCTTTGATTGCTTTTTGGATAATAATCTTAACAATATTCTGAGGTTGATTATGTAACCATTCACAACCTATTCCTAGTTTACTAACTTTTAAACCAGACTTTCCTAAAATGCAATACTCCATACCATCTCCCATTTTTACCTCTTTAAAAAGTCATTCTTCGAATTTTTTCTGGTGTATTATTACTAATGAAAATCTATTAGGGATAGGTTGATCGGATGATGAATATTGAAAATAAAAAATAAAGGTTTAAAAAATGGAACAATTTTCAGAAAAGGAAAAAATGCTAGCGGGAGAATTATACAATGCCTTGGATCCCCAATTAATAAGAGAAAGAATTAATGCAAGACGGTTAATCAGGCAATATAATTTAAGTACTGAAACCGAGATGAAAAAACGTAATTTTATCCTAAAAGAGCTACTTGGGAAGTATTCTTCAGGTGTGTTTATTGAACCCAATTTTCAATGTGATTATGGGTACAATATATTTCTAGGGAAAGAAGTTTTCATTAATTTTGGATGTGTTTTTCTAGATGTTAATCCCATCACTATTGGAGATTATACGATGTTGGGTCCTTATGTGCAAATTTACACTGCGACACACCCTCTAGATGCTGAAAAACGGTCTGAAGGTCCTGAATCTGGCAAACCTGTTACTATAGGCAATAAATGTTGGATTGGGGGAGGAACTATCATTAATCCTGGAGTGAAAATTGGAGATAATACTACTATTGGAGCTGGTTCCGTTGTAACAAAAGATATACCTCCTAGTGTATTTGCTGCTGGTAATCCCTGTATGGTAATAAAAAATTTATGATTATAAACGTAGATATGATTTAATGAAAGTCGAGACAATACATACTGATAAAATTGATAGGGATTCGCATTTTTCTTTAATTTTAGAATCTTCTGAATTTTCACCTTTTTATAATGTCCCTAATTTACATGATGTCATAGATTCTCATTTGAATAAGATTGTCGAGAATACAGATTCATATATAATGATTGTTGCGCATGATGAACAAACTGGAAAATTATTGGGACAATTACTAGTCGGACTCGATTTTGGAAGGTTCGGACTAATACAAGCATGGCAACCAATCATTAATCCAAATGCAGAAAGAACCCAAGTTGCGATTATGCTTATTGAACATTCAAAAAAAATCATTAATTTGTATAATAAAACAAAAATGGAAATTTGGATGGAGCTATCAAATGATCATGCAAAATTTCTTAGTACTTTATATAGAGATTGGTATGAAAAATGTAATTTTCAATTGACATCGAATGAATATAACATGGAAGCAAAATATTCTGAATTGAAGAATCTGGACTATACAATTCCTGAACATATTGAGATAGTTCCAATGATTGAAATTCCTATTAAAGAATTACACGAAGCAGTTTTTACTGCCTTTAGAAGTTCTAAAGCCAGTTGGGTCAACAATATGTCTGACACTGAGATGAAAAGTCTCATAAATTCTTGGATGAAAGTCAAGGACATTTTTCATCACAATTCATCAATCGTTATTTTGGATAATGGTAAAATAATCGGATTTAATGGAATGGAAATTCAAGGGGATTCTATAGAAATTGGTCCAATAGGTATTATACCTTCTCACCGAGGAAAAAATTTAGGTGAATTATTGGTATTGGAATCTATTAAACGACTGGGAAAAGATTCAAGAGAACGAATAACATTATCAGTTGACACAAGAAACATTCCAGCAATCAGATTATACAGAAATCTTGGATTTAAACCTCAATTTCAGACCTTAATATATTCATGGACTGAATAAAACACGAACTACAAAAGGTTATTTGGATATTTTGAATTTTTTATACAATAAATTTATATTTGATTGTCAAGTATACTTTACATGTCAAGTTGATTTGACATTCAAAATCTATTTACGACGCACATAGATAAGTTAAATGGACATTAATAAATTTACAAAAACATCAATAACATATCAAAAATAGTTAAAATCAATTTTATTTATCTATACATAAAGGGAAATTGAAGGTTTAAAAAAAGATGAATCAGGAAAACAACAATAAAGTGTTGTATGTTCATAATTTGAAAAAATATTTCGATAATGTTAAAGCAGTCGACGAAATATCCTTTACCGTAAGAAAAGGAGAAATTTATGGATTATTGGGGCCTAATGGGGCAGGAAAAACTACAGCAATTAAGAATATTATAGGATTGCTTGATCCTGATGAAGGTGAAATTGAGCTATTGGGTGTCAATCCATTCGTCGGGAATAATGAAAATAGCGTAAAAGCTCTTATTGGATATGTTTCAGAGGAACCTCTGTTATATCAGAGTTTAACCCCTCGAGAACTCTTTAATTTCATCATTTCAGTCCGAGAACTAGAGATCCATGAAACTTACAAGGTTTTAAACAATCTATTGGATTCTATGGATGCAAAGAGATATTATGACAGTCCTATTATTACTCTAAGTAAAGGTAATAAGCAGAAAATGCAAATAATAGCTGCTCTGATGCATGATCCTGAATTACTTATAATGGATGAACCCTTAGCTGGTTTGGATGCAAAAATGGCTCGAGTATTAAAAGACATCTTGAAGATTCATGCTAAAAATGGTGGAGGGGTTCTATTATCTACACATATTATGGAAGTAGCTGAAGATTTAGTAGATAGAATTGGAATTATCAATAATGGGAAAATCGTTGCTGAGGGTACACTCGATGAACTCAGAGAAATAGTACAATACACTGGTGCAAGCTTAGAAGATGTATTTCTTAAAATCACTGAAGAGGATGAATCTGTAAAGAAAATTCTAGAAAAACTTCAAGGGACCTTAAAATGAGAGAACAACAATTTAACCTAACTCAAAAACCAATCCGATCACTCACAGCTTGGCAATTATCTAAAATTACTTATAGAGAAGTTTTTCTTGATGGAAATATTGCTACCAGTGGTCCGCAACTGGATAGAGTAAAGGAAAAATTGCGAGATAACCAGAACTATTTAACTAGCAGTGCTATGGTAATGAAAATTCTCTCGGCAGTATTTGCTTTAGCATTATATTCCTTAACCATAATGTCCATATATGGAGTTGAGTTAGGAGCGACAGATAATGTCTTATTTTCTCTTTCAACATCCAATTCAATGACAGTTGTTTTCCAATTCATGTTTGTGTTTACATATGGTTTAATTGGTCTTATTGGATTCTTTAGCAGTTCAGCATTTAAGTATTTACATACATTACCAATACCAAAAAAAAAGATTCAGCTGACCGCGTACCTAACGTTCTTCAGATTGATTAACTGGCAAATGATTAGCATCTTATTAGGATTACCCATAGCAACTGGTGTAGCAATTCAGCTAAAAACAGGAGAATTGATAGAAACAGTATATACTTCACTGATTTCACTTGTTGTATCATTTGTGAATATAATTTTCTTATTTTCGCTGATGTTATCTGTTACATTATACATAGCAAAAAAAGTCTATAAACCGACCGGTGGTTCTAAGATTAAAACAGTGATGCAAATAGTTGTTTCTTCTCTATATGCAATTGTTAGCCTAGGTGCAGGTTTAGCAGTCACCTATTTAATCAATATAGTTCAAGCTGGATTTAACATCGGATCACAAGGTCGTTTAATTAACATATTAGTGAATTTCATAGTATATCCATTTGGTTTGACCTATATCCACGCATTATTCATAATGGGAGCAATAAATGGATGGTATTTTATACCTTCAGTCTATATTTGGACTTCTCTCGCCGGTTTTCTTTTAGTGTGCGGTATAACATATATTTTATTTCGTCGAAGTATGAAAATTCTCGATTCACTAACCAAACAAGAAGTATATGACTCCAAACAAAAAGAATCAAGTGAAGTTGTAGTAACAATTGAACTGCTACCTCCAATTCAAGCAATTTACAAAAAAGATATGAGGTATATATTTAGAAATTTCTCATCCACGCTTTATTTCATTTTTCCGATTCTTATGCCATTGGTGTTATTGATTCAAGTATTTGGTGTGCCTTCATCAGGAAATTATGATGCTTTCTTTGAAATCAGTATGTTTACATTTT
>JAEOUK010000283.1 GCA_016839385.1 Promethearchaeota archaeon | reverse complement strand
TGCTTTAGCAGGTTTAAGAATGCATACGTTTGGGATTCAAGTTGCAATGGGATCGTTCACTTTCATTTCTGGCTTCGCATTATCAATGAAAATCGGTAGACAAGTAGAAAAACAAGTTCAATCGGGGAGTAAGTTTATTTTCGGACGGTTTAAACGAATCTTCCCACTATATTGGTTAGCTTTGGTTATTTTCCTGTTTTTATTTGATTATATTACCTCCTTATCACCTTGGTATATCGCTACACACTTTTTTGGATTACAAATGATAAAAATTCCTTTGATTGAAAATCCCATATGGACTCTTTGGTATATTGGAATTCTTGTCCCCTACTATTTAGCCTTCCTATTATTCCGTTGGTTGAAATCGCTGAAATATATTATACCAGCGGCATTGCTAATTCTTGCAGGAATCGTGTCACTTAATGTTTATTTTGATCTCTTTGAAGCAAGGTTGGTATTATTCTATCTTCTTTTCATCGTAGGAATCAGTTTTGGGAAATTATACACCTCACCCTTAGGAATGAAAATACGCAATAAAACAAGCATAAAAAGTAAGATCATAAAAATTTTAATAGCAGGAGTGGTTGCTGCATTGGGTGTTATCGGTTATCTACAACTTACATTATATTTCTACAATAAATATAATATTCAGACTTCTCCAATGTATTTTTTCTCACTGCTGAATTATTTTGGGCCTTATATTTCAGAAAATTGGTTACTTTATCCTCTCGTTGATCTAACCATTGTATGCTTCATCGCATCGTTCTTATCCGCTTCCTACGTCATTCTGAACCTTATTAAACTCATATTTAAAGAGAAGAACGTAAATAAGGCGATTTCAGTTATTGCCTACCCCACGTACTGCGTTTACCTCTTCCATAGACCATTAATCATATTACTATCCGCTATTTTTACACAGTTATTTGGACTAGATATGTACGCTCCACAAAACCTTTGGGTAGCTCTAGGAATATTTGTTCCATTAGTGTTCCTAATTTCATTTGGAATTCAATTCGGATATGATAGTTTGTTACATTGGTTTGAATCTCTAAAAATTAAAAGCAAAGAACGAAAAATGGGGAAATTAGAAGCGAATAAAGAAGTACAGATAGAAAAATCAGAAACGATCGAATAAAAAATACATTTATTACATTAATTATTGCACTCCCTCAATTTTTATTCTTTGTTGAAAATTTTGTCCATGGAATAAGATGGGTTTATTTAGACGTAAAAAAACCAAATTTGAAGCGATATATCCAAAGAGATACAAAGGATTAGACGGGAATTGGTATCGATCTATCTCTGAACGTGATATTAGTTTTTATCTCCAAAAATTTGGAATAAGCTATGAAAATGAAGGTTCTATTTTCCCAAAGGAACGTGGCTTTAAATATGATTGGAAAATCCAATACAACGATGATGAGGGAAAAAAGCACACGTTGTTCCTAGAATTCTTTGGATATTCGGGTAAAGCTTATGTAAAACGAAAAAAAGAGAAAATTAAATTCTACAAAAGAAAAGGATATGAATTAATTTCATTAGAACCTTCAGACTTAGATGATTTAGCCCGAAAATTACGAAAAAAGCTAAAAAAACACTGGAAATATATTATTGGAAAAGAAGTGATTCTGGAATCTGAAAATCAAATAGAAAACTGGCAAAAAAAATTGTTAACTATGGAGACCGAAGATTTAGAGGAGCTAAAGAATAAAATACAAACAATCCTGTATTCGAGAAAAAGATATCTACCAATTATTATTGAGACTATAGGTCAATTCAATAGAACATTGAAGCATAATGCGTATGTTTCAGTATTGAAATATGACTACATAAAAAAAGGATTACAGAAAAAAGAAGAACATCAATATTTCGGAATCTGGAATTCAAGCCCTTGTGATGAAGTTAAAGTCGTGTTATATAATCGATCCTTTAATGAAAAGGACAAAGATTTCTATTCTGCAAAATGGATTCTAAATGTAAAAGAAGGTACTATCCTTGCATATCGTCGGAATTCTCGAGATCAACATAAAAAACGTCCGAGTTCTAATTTCTGTATAGTAGATGGAACTCAAACTCATCAAAATCCCAAATTTCTTAGAGAAATTCCTGCAAAATTAGCTTACGAATTATCAAAAGAGAATTTTTTTCGACCAGAAAACTAAAATCAACAAAAACCAAATAATCATTAAGATGGACAATTTAATCCCGGATACACCAAGTGATGCACCTAATTATTGGTGTACTTGGTCTTTGCAGAATTATTTTTTTGGTCAAGGAGCCAGTTTTGTAAAAATAGAAGAATTAGAAGGAGCTCGGGGAGCTTCCCATGCTCGAAACAACCTTACTGAAGAGCTTTTACTTGGTAAAAATGGATGGGCAACTAATATTTTTAAAGATATTCGCAGAGATCTTTTAATTCTATTGGATGATGGATGGGATTTGCCATTACTCCTTATTAATGAACTGAAATCAAATGAAACGAAACCTTTGATTGATAAAATTAAAGTATTTCTGAATTTGATTCATCTTAAGAAATATCTTTCCTCATTTTACTTACATTCTGATCGTTTCCCTTCCATAAAAGGCTCCCCTGAAGAGTGTCTTAAATCTATAAGTGATAAATTCAAAAAAATGGGATGGAAAGGAATGGGAGTATGGTTAGCAGCTCAAGAGGCATCAAAATCCAAAGATCTACTGGATTTTCAAGGGAAAAAATATTGGAAGGATCGTGTGAGCTGGTCTAAATATGCAGATATAAGATATTGGAAGGTAGATTGGGGATTAAAGATGCACAGCAATAATTTTCGAAAGTTCCTTACATTGATGAGTAAAGAAAACGGTATTCTTGTTGAACACGCTCATCCACGAGGTCCTTTTAATAATAAATTTGGAGATGGATTAACTTCCGAAAAATATATAAAACACGCTTTAAATCTTCTCAAATTTTCGGATATTTATAGAACATATGATGTTTCTCCACAACTGTCGGTTCCCTCTACGTTGGATCGTGTTACGAAAATACTTATTAATTCTCAAGAAAAGGGCTCGGGAAGACAATTAATTAATTGTGAGGATGAAGTCTATATTGCTGCTGCACTAGGATGTGTACTTGGAATTATGAGACATCCATATCGAGGATTAAGAATGAGAAATGGAAAAGAATTGGATTTTGCGATGCCTGAACCTCGTAATAGTAAATTTCGAATTGATGAAGTAATTCGTGCGGTAAAATGGCACAGAATAGCACCTCCTTTTGCAAGTTCAGCAATTCCAACATACATAAGTAAAGAAATCCTTTATGACGAATGGTTATTTAAATCCGGGGATTTTTGGGATAAATCTGTTTTAGAAAAGACCATAAAACAAGGAGCTCCTATGATTGTAGCTAGAGGGATTGCTCTTCCAGAAATAAACACAAATGAAAAACCACCATGGGTAATAGCATGTAGAAATCCTAATGGGGCGGTATCCATAGCAACATTGGGAAGAATAATTGATAGACAGCAATTTAAAATCCCCAGGGTAGATATCACTTTATATTTATCGAATTTGATTGATACAATTGGGATTTTTGGATACTATAATTCCCT
>JAEOUK010000282.1 GCA_016839385.1 Promethearchaeota archaeon | reverse complement strand
CGCTACAGCAATGTTCTCATTATTATTTTATGTATTCAGAAATAAGCAGATCTGGAATAATATGACCCCAAATAAGCCAAAAATGACTAAAACTATCTATATTTTTTCGATTGTGTTTAAATGGTTTGGATTTACTATTGGAACTGCGGGGAGTGTGTTGATGGGATTGAGTAGAATCATTGCAGGGAAGCATTTTGCATCTGACGCCTTTTATTCTATCGTAATCGTTTGGACAATTAGCTGGTTACTTTATAGATATGTTTTTCGAATACCACAGAAAGAATCCGCGTTAATAAATTAAGAATCTTATCTTTATTCACATCCCCAAATTTAAATATGCTTATCGACTTGAATTTAGATGCAATGACGAAATTCGATGCTATTCTAAAATTTGCAAATCAAGTTATTCATTCCGAAGGTGTAGTAATTGGAGCACCTGTAGTAATTGACGAAATCACTTTTGTTCCTTTTATCAAAGAAGGAAAACCAAAGGAAGAGAGAGATTATCTCACACTCTCTGAAGCCTTAGATCAAGAAATTGCTCAGATCATAGAAAAAGGAACAGAAATAAATCATATAATTTTTGTAAACAAGGGAGATGTCCCAATTTTAATAGAAGAAGGTGAGATTTTCTTAGGACAAGGCACACAAGATCGTATCTGTGTAAGTACTGTCATGGTCCAACCAGATTCTACCATTGAAGTGCCTGTGAAATGTGTTCATGCTCCGCATATGTTAGCAAGAGGAGCTAATTTCGCGTATGGTGGGAAAGGCAGCAGGGAAATGCTAGAAAATATGCGTTCCATGAAATATTCAAATGCGTTTGCTAATGTGGAAGCATCTAGAATTAACCAATCCACGATTTGGAATGGTGTTGCCCGAGAAACAGCGATTGATGTCAATTCATCAGATTCTTCCCAATACACCCAAACTATTGGAAGTCGCATTAAAAAAGCAAAGGATCGCAGTTCTAAAGTGAAATTTCCCGAAAATACTATCGGTCTTGCTGTCGTAAACCAAGAGGGGGAGATTAAAGGACTTGAGATTCATCGATCACCTCATAACTTTAAAGTTCGAAAATCCGGTTTTTTTACTAGTCTAGAAGACCATGTGGGTTGGAATGAAGGCAAAAATCCAATCTCTGAAAAAGGTGCAAAGGAAAAGGTCTTGATGTTATTCAAGAAATTCAACTCCATGAAAGAAGGTAAAGAGATAAAAAGTCAACTAGAAGTGCATGGACTAGTTATCAATGTAGAAGACTCAGGGATTACGGGTGAAGTATTTAGTTCTCGATTTTATTCCGATATCTGTCCAGAATGCGGTATGAAGAAAAAGAGAACTAGTAAATGTCAGAAATGTGGCTTTGAAGAAGAACCTGAGGAGGAATTTACGTATATGAGTATAATGTAATTCAATAATATCTCTAACTTTTTCTTTCATCTTTCGACCGAACATTTAAAAAGATCTTTAATTATAATGAAATTCGGGTGAATCCCTATGGCTAAAATTTTAATTACTGGATATTACAATCCAGCAGGATATAAAACACATTTACCCGCTTACACATCTCCTGACAGACCAAAATACCCAGATTATATAAAAAAAGTCTTGAATTTAATTACCGGCACTGGAGATTTCAAAATATACGCTATGTATGAAGTTCCTGATGATAAAATCTATGATGCATTGAAACATCTTCATAAGAGATATTTCTTTTATGCTAGCGAAATGCAAGGATATGAATATAATATGGAGATAGTCGGTGACGCTGAGGATGCTATGGAAATGTTGAAGTAACGAAATAGAAAATAAAAATTGCTACCTTTTTTTTCATTAAGTTGTTTCACTATTATCATATCAGAATCGGAATCTGTAAATTAAATTCGGGAAAACAATTGAGAACTGGAAATAATCAATTTGTAATTGTTCTTTTTTTCAACCTTAACTGAAATAATTTCCATTTTTTTTTCTCTTTACCGCTTGTTGAAAGGTCTTTTGAATGTATAAAATCCTCATTTTTTTCTTCCTTCGACTCGTCCTGTTGTTCTTCATCCGGTTTTTCTTTTTCTTTAATTTTTTTTGCTTTTTGTCTATTTTCTTTTATATCTTGGAATTTTCCTTTTATTCGGTGTCCCATTGCCCTCACTTTATCTCCTTGGAATCTCATTTTCATTCGGCGCCCCGCTGCACTTACTGTATCTCCTAAAACTTTCATTCCGTGGGAAAAATTATATTTGTTTGTTACAAAATCTCGAAAACTTTCGGAAAATCGAAAT
>JAEOUK010000281.1 GCA_016839385.1 Promethearchaeota archaeon | reverse complement strand
TTTACTATGTGGAGAAGATGGGACTTGAACTATTCAAAATTAGAAAACACTAATTACATTCGTTTTATATTATTACTATCATAATATCAATACTTTATAAAATATTCTGGTTAAAACACATTTGGATAATATTGTAAATGTTTGTATGTTTTTTCGCAAATGTGGACTAAATATGGGCTAATATATTTAAATTTGTAAATAAAAACAGATGAAATATGGCAACGATCAATCTGCTCTTGCAAAGCAAAAAAAATCCAGCTTCGATTTATGTTAGACTTCGTGATGGAAGAGATCTGGACATCAAAGCCAAAACAAGCCACTTCATAGATCCAATTGACTGGGACCCAAAAGAACAAAGGCCATTAAAAAAACTTCTTAAAGATATTTACTACGCAAATTTAGACACTGAACTGAGCGAACTTAAAAATGAGGTTCTTAAAAATTACAACAATAGTAAAGGAGTGACCATCGATATTCAATGGCTAAAAAGCGTAATCGATCCAACTGAAGTAACGGAAGACGCTCCAGAAAAGCTAATTGACTACCTGGATAAATACACTGAATTTAAAAAAAGGGATGTCAAGGCTAGTACTTTAAAAAAATGTAACGTAATCAAAGAGCTGTTATTGAGGTATGAAAATGACAGAAAAAATATAATTTACATCAACGAAGTAAACCTTCAGTTTAAGCAAGATTTCGAGGAATACTGTATAGCTCAAGATTATGCTCTTAATACAATTGCCAGGGCTTTACGGTTTATCAAAACAATATGCAATTATGCCAAGGCAAACGGAGTGGAAACACACTATCAGTTGGATAGTATCAAGACTAAATATCAAAAGGTTGAAAAGATTTATTTGAATTTAAAGGAGATTAAAAAAATTGAAGAATTGGAGGCAGACAAATTGCCAAAATATCTTGACAATGCACGTGATTGGTTATTGATAAGTTGTCATTGTGGCCAAAGGGTATCCGATTTCATGCGTTTTGATAAATCCATGATACGATATGAAAAAAACAAAAAAGGCGATCTAAAGCCTTTGATAGAATTTACACAGGTCAAAACGGGCAAATTAATGACTGTTCCTCTTCATGGAAAAATTATTGAAATTTTGGAAAAGTATGAAGGTGATTTTCCAAAAAGGATTTCGGACCAAAAATATAATGACTACATAAAAAAGATATGTAAATTGGCAAAGATTGATGATCAGGTGAAGGGGACCAAGTTTGACCATGAAACAAAAAAGAAAGTGAAAAAAAATTATCCAAAATGGGAACTGGTTTCATCTCATATAGGGAGAAGGTCGTTCGCAACCAATAATTATGGTAAAATCCCAACATCATTTTTAATGTACATGACAGGACATTCTACAGAACAAATGTTCTTAACTTATATAGGAAAAAGCAATAAGGATATAGCTATGGAATTGACTAATTATTTTTAATAATATATGTATAATCAAAATAAAAAAACTGTAATAGAAGATTTTGTACATGAAATGTCTGCTGCATACCATTTAGATAATTCTTCATTTTCAGATTTATATGCTTGGCATTATTATGATAAAACTGCCGCTTTAAAAAAAGAAATTATAGATAACTTAAATTCATTATCTACCGACAGGTTTAATGCATATATTAAGTATGTTAAAGATGAAATACATGAGGTATATGGTTATTATGATCCTGATGAATGTATAATTGGAAAATGGATTAAAAAATTCAATTTAAAAGAGGAAGACTTTCCTTTCTACAGTAATAAAGAAGTTACGCGCTTACTCGGTATCAGGGAGGAAGATTATCCTCCTGAATTAGAAAAAAGAAGAAATATTAGATTGATGCAATTAGAATTTCACTGGTATGCTGGCCATCTTGAGTATTTAAAAATAAAGAGGTTTATAGATGAATTACTTCCAAATGAACAAGGAGAAATAATCTCTACTACTTCAAGCCTATCTGATTCACCTAATAATCCATACCCCAGGATTTTTACAAGTCCTGATGG
>JAEOUK010000280.1 GCA_016839385.1 Promethearchaeota archaeon | reverse complement strand
TAACATTTGGATTGATTCACTACTTTACAAATTTCAAACCGGAATTTATTTATCAGTTACCGCTTGCAGCATTGGGGCTGCGAATCCACACAGCAATAATTCCTGCAGTGTTTTACTTATTTGGATTTCTGATGATGTGGTTACGCTATGATCTAACTCCTGAGAAGACAAAACAAATAAAAATACAATTAGTGGAAATGAAATTATAGGTAAAACCCATGTCATCAGACATTTTCTTTTTTTTTAACGGGATTATCATCACGGTAGATGAAAATTTCTCGATTTTTAATTCATTTGCATTTTTGGATGGAAAAATCTTATCTGTAGGAACAAAATCAGATGTTGAGATTTTTTTAGAAAAGAATTATCCTGAGCATTCCATTAAGGAAAGAGACCTCCTTGGAAAGACAGTCGTTCCAGGTTTTATCGATAGTCATATGCACCTAGTTATGGGTATCTACTTCAAAACACAAATTCAGCTAACAAACATCAAGAGTTTTGAACAACTCAAAAATGCATTCGAGAAAGTAATTCCATCGAAAAATAATGATGAGTGGATTTTGGGTTTAGATTTCTTAGAACAAAAGATGTCTAACCCCAAAGAAAGACGATTCCCTACGATAACCGAATTGGATGATATTTCCTTAACTCATCCCATTGTTATTATGCGACACGATGGTCACAGCTGTTTCACAAATTCTCGAGGATTGGAACTTATTGGGCTTTCTAAAGAAACATTACATGATTTCAAGACGGACTCTGGTAGGGTAGAAACGGATGATCAAGGCAATCCAACAGGTGTTCTGACCGAAGCTGCCACATCATTTGTTATAGATCATATTCCAACTCCTAATTTTGATATTTTCATGGAAGCAGGATTGAAATACTCAGAAGAAATGGCGTCTTTAGGAATCACTACTCTTGGTGTAATCGTTCAAACAACTGAAGAAGGCCCATCTGGAAAAACTGGTTCTTTTGAATTTCCTATTATGCAGATGCTAATTCGTGAGAACAAGTTACTACAAGATTATGTTTTTTATATGATTACGAGCCTCCCAAAAAAATTAGTTAGATATAAAAAGAATATTGAAAAACTCGATAATGGAAGAAATCAATTTGTTATAGGGGGAATTAAACGATTTTTTGATGGTTCCATTGGTTCCAGGACGGCATATTTAAGCTCACCATTTACTGATGGACCTCCCAATAATTATGGGTATTTGGTCCATAAAGAAGAAGAATTATTTGAACAACTCAAATTAGCCAATAAATTAGGATTTCACTTAATCTGCCATGCAATAGGGGATAAGGCAAACCGAGTATTAGTGGATATATATAAAAAAATCAAAGAACAGGCACCTAATTCAGATTCCAACCCAGTCATGCGAATCGAGCATGCTTCAATACTCACTGAACAACTTCTAAAAGATATCCGAGATACTGGGATTATGATTTCGTCGCAACCTGCATTTATTGAAAGTGAATATTCTTGGTTAAGACTCCGGTTAGGTGAGGAAAGAAGTAAACTTACGTATCCATTTAAATCCATCATGGAAAAGGGGATAGTATTAGCAGGCGCTTCAGACTCTCCTGTCGAGAATCCAAATATATTAAATGCAATAAGCATTACGATGCATAGGCATAACTTCATTCCCGAAGAGTGTCTAACCGTCCATCACGCACTGAAAATGTTCACAATTAATGCAGCTATTTCTCTTGGGCAAGGTAATATCAAAGGATCATTAGAAATTGGAAAATATGCTGATTTTGTTATTTTGGATAGAGATATTTTGGAATCTAATGCAAAAGAAATAAAAAAAATAGAAGTTTTAGAAACATACCGCAGAGGTACCAGGATTTTTGAGAAAAAATGAATTTTTAACTTGCAATGATATATCCAAGCACCATCAAAAATTGCCCTACAATATACGTACTCATTACAATTAATCGTTCGTTTGGAACAGGTTTAACAAACCTACCCCATGCATTAAATGCATCAGAAATAACAAATAACCAAGCACCAACTATCAACATTATTATCCCAATAGGTTCTAATCCAATCAACGCGGTTGTAGACACACCCATAAGGATGATGACGATTAAGTAGACCATCACAGGAATTTTTAATTTTTCACTATGCTTGAATAGTTTCGGCCCAATTGCAATTCCAAAAATAATAAAACTTGCACCGATTAAAAGGCTCCACCACTTAAAATGACCATAATCCCAACCCAGTTGAACGAAAGCAACAACATAGAACACGTGACCTAATAAGAAAGCAATCAATCCGATTTTGAATGAGGTTTTCTTACCTGATGGATCTGGAAGCATTAGAAATAAATCTCCTAGAAATCCACCGAACATACCTACTATATACCACCAATTTACTGCTGGCAAATAAGTCAAGTACAAAATAATCATCAATGGAAGTAAAAGTGGTTTAGTTATGTACT
>JAEOUK010000279.1 GCA_016839385.1 Promethearchaeota archaeon | reverse complement strand
ACAGTCTTGCGATTTCCTTTGTGAAAAGTGTTGAATCTTTTATCTTCTGACACAGCTTTTGCTACGCATTTTGCAATCCAACTAGTTAGGCTCACCCTTTTTCCTTCATCTTTGAGATCACTTATTCTTTTTCTTCCATCTGTGATATCCAACTCTGTCAATCCCATTACACGATGATTTTTTCCTGCTACATCGTAATAATCAGCCATAATTCTACGAGTCGGTGAGAAATCCCTTAATTGGTATTCTTTTTGGTTACCCATTATTTTTACACATTATTTTAATAGATTGATATTAATTTAAATATTAATTCCTTTCAATAACAAGTATTATTCATTTAAAACCAATAGTTTCATAAAACCAATAGTTATATAAATAAGTGTTGCCTTAATAAATTGAACGGTTTTTCCGTAGTGGATATTAAAAATCGATGAAAACTTAATGATTTCTTACGTGAAAACTTAGGTGAATCTATGTGGATATAACAATCCTAACTGTTCTTACTACACTTTATCTCTCTGTAGAAATAACAATATTATTTTATTATGGGAAAATTAGTTTTGGATATGACAGCAATGGATTTGATTTTGAAAAAATATCAAAAAATTTTGATTACCCGTTTGTCAGTATCATAGTACCAGCTTATAATGAAGAAAATAACATTGGTAAGTGCTTAAGGTCTCTAAAAAAACTAGATTACCCCAATTATGAGATAATATTGGTTGATGGAGGATCTAAAGACAAAACAGTGGAAGTTGGGAGAAAATATTTAGATTCAAACCATATCATTGTTAGTGATGGATTACCTGATGGATGGATAGGCAAAAGCTGGGCCTGCCATTTAGGTCAAGAAAAAGCTAAAGGAGATGTATTACTTTTTACAGATGCTGATACAGAACATAAACCTGAATCATTGAGAAAATTAGTCTGTATCAGAAAAGAAACTGATGCAGGATTGTTAACGTTGTTACCATATCAGAAGATGGAACATTATTGGGAGAGTATCGTTCCCGTTTACTACTTAATGTCTCATATAAGTAGTGGAGGATCGAAAAGTGTTAACAATCGAAACAATCGAGAGAGTTTTCTTGCGAGTGGTCAATATATGTTATTCACGCGAGAAGCTTATAATGAATTTGGAGGACATGAGGCAATTAAAGGTAGTGTTGTCGAAGACTATGCAATAGCTCGCGTAATCAAAACAAAATTGAATAACTTGTATTACCTTGAAAATCATCAGCTAGTTTCATCACAAATGTATCCAGAATCGTTTAAGCACTGCTGGACTGGTATTAAAAAGGTTCTCTACGCAGGAACAAGAATTACTTCACCAAAAAAGATTCTAATTTCAACATTGTTTGTCTTATGGGGCATAATTGCACCATTTGCGATTTTGATTTCAGTTCGTCATGATACTCGTTTGTTCTTCTTAATTACTGCTGGAATTTACATTCTCCATCTGTTAGTATTTGCGCATTACTGGCACAAAAAGGGGAGAAATTATTATCTAACCTACCTATTTCTTCCAGTTCTCGAATTTGTTTTCATTTTAGCGATGATCTTTTCTTCATTGGAAATAATGTTCAAGAAAACAACAGAATGGAAAGGTGTGACCTACACACCAGATTTAGATGCAGGAAGATAGAAGTCCCTCTTTTTTATTAATGCTTAGAAGAAAATAGTTTCATCTGATGAATTGTATTTGGTAATCTTAAAATATTTCTTAGATAATTGCACGAAAGGTATAGCGAGTAGTAACATAAATGCAATAGAGTAAAAAATCATAAAGAAATAATTCTCTCCGTAAAAACTAAACATTCCAATGTTTAAAGTGTCTAATAGGGATATAGTGCCTAATACTGCAAAAACAAGTCCGATAATTGTATAGATTATAGCGATTAGATTCAATTTCACTTTTTTATTCCATTGAATATTTTCGCTTTTCTTAAACCTGCTTTTTCCAAATAAACCTTGGAACAAGGGAATTAGTAAAAAAGGTGCCATAAAAGCTCCATATAACATGAAGAAGAAAACGTGCCACCATTTATATTTGAAATCGCGGGACCTCTTGGAAAACATTGCTACCACAGTAAAAAGACCTAAATACACTAAGAATATTAAAATCGGCACTATAATCAACGCATATTTATCTATTCCAAGAGCACGATAGACAGGAATTTTTGCAAAATACATTATGATGTACATTATGCCCATAAAGTAGAAAGTTGTTAGAACTAAAATCACTGTGGAGTTCATAAAAATATCAATTTTTTGAAGAAACCTCAATTTGCTTTTCCTCAATGGGGGATCTCTCTTCCGATCTACCACTGCACCTATTTGTCCTTTAGTCCAACGAAACATTTGCGACATTTTGTGTTCAAATGAATCAGTAGAAATACCTCGAGCTGCTGTTTCATTTAACCAACCCCCATAATGTCCTTTACTTGCTAATGAAATAAAATGATCATAATCTTCAGCAAGGGTGTTTTCAGGAAGGGGATAGAGAAATATTTTGCGGAAGCAAGCCGATGTTCCAAAAAACACTACTGATTTGGTTTTCATTTTACCTCCTTCAGAAACAAATAATTGATGTGCAGACATTGCTTCCCAGATCTGGAGGAAATTTGATACATCTCTAAACTCATATTTCCCCTGCACGAACGCATATTCAGGATATTGTTCTAAAATTGCAACGAATTTATTCAATATGTCAGATTCTGGAATTTGATCCGAATCAAAAATTGCAGTATATTTTCCTGTTGTCTTTTCCAAAACTTGGTTAATCACACCTGCTTTGAATGAATGTTTTGTTGCTTTATAGTAGCGAAATCCAAGATTATTTGCCATTTTTTGAGATATTGTACTATATTTAGGAGAAGAATAGTCATCTGCGATCCAGATTATACTATTAGGATAGGTTAAATCCTTACAACCTTGGAGAGATTCTTTTAAAATAGTAGGATCTACGTTATGGATTGGAATAATTACATCTACTAAAGGGAAACCGTCAGCTAGTTTTAATGAATAAGGAATTTTATTAACATCTAGATATCCATCTAAACTTTGGAGAAAAAAGTATGTAGCGTAAACAGGACCAATTATTTCAATAATTAACACAAGAAAATTAAGTAATATGCCCCACCATTTTAATTCTGTATAATAATACACAAATGACCCAATAGATAAAGCAAAATACACGAAAAAGATTATATATAGAAGAGTACCTATAACATGGAATAAGTTACTTTTGTTTTTTATGGATGCCATCTGTGTGTAATGGCATTATGCAATCCTATTTTAATATTTTCAAGATATTTTAACTATCAACAATATGAATGAAATAAATGTAAACGTGAATTAAACTCAACATTAGATTTTTCTTATTGAAAGTAGGAATAATGATTATGACAATAACTGTGAAGGAAGAATCAATTACGATTTCAAAGCAATCAGGATATGAACTTCATGCTTCGTGGTTCAAGGGGGATAATGATAGGCTAGTGATTGTGTGTCATGGTGGCTTAGGCGACAGATTTGAGCATGGTAGATTTCCAAAGACCGCAATGGAATTAGGAAAACATGGATTTGATACCTTGCTCTTCGATTTTTCAGGTTTTGGAGAAAATGAGAGGATCCCAGTTAATATTGCAAACATGATTTCTGATCTTGGAGAAGTATGGATTTGGGTTAAACAACATAAATATAAGATGATAGGTACTATTGGATTGAGTTTAGGAGGATTAGTAAGTTTATGTTCTCCATTAAAACATCGAGATTTT
>JAEOUK010000051.1 GCA_016839385.1 Promethearchaeota archaeon | reverse complement strand
CAATAATTTTATTCCGAAAGTATACTAAAAAATAAAGAATTTTTTCTATTTTTTCTAATTATGGGCTTGAATTTCTGCAGTAGGTGAAAGCTTATTATCATTTCCAGTAACTTTTACCTGTGCTGCAACAAATTCTGCATTATTTGATATTACAGCTGGATTTTGTAACGGAAAAGGTAGATTTTCAACTACATTCTTCATTAAGTAATGTGACAATAGCATTCCTTTCCTCGTCAATTTGTTCTTTCGAATATATCCCCCTATTTTCAATAATGATATCACAAGCTTAACAGTTTTTGAAAATGGATAATTCGGATCAATTTCCATATCCCCTATCATCCGAGCAAGTTTCCTCCATTCAATAGATTCAGGATCATTTTTTGATACTAGAGCATAGGGTTGTGCATATTTTTCTTCTGATCCCCAGTAACTCAAATATAAATCTACAGGAGGATTTACATATCGGTTCCCTCCATACCCAGAAAAAGCTGCTGGACCAAATCCAATATAATTTTCCACTAATTCATCACGAGAAGAGTCATACAAATCGGCTGTACTCGTGAATGTCCAAGGTCCACGTCTAGAATACTCATTTTTTTCTAATATTTTCCAGCTGTCCTCAATTATCCGAAACTGTTGCTCATCGGGCATACTAGAATTTGAAACTAACCCACGAATTGCCATATAGGGGTAGATAGTAACTTGGGATGGATGAATATGACTTATATTTTGAATATCTTTTAGAAATCCTCCTTCCATTTGATCCTTCAATCCAATTAACATGTCAACATTTGTAAAGATACCTAAGCTTTGAGCATAATGTAGTAATTCGGGAATTTCATTATATTTTCCTTGATTTCTCCCCACGGATTTCAGTACAATGGGTTGAAGTGTCTCAATACCTAAGCTGAGTTTTGTGAACCCAATTCGTCTTAATTCTGAGATGTACTCTTGTGTTAAAATACTGGGAAGCGCTTCCAGTCCCATGTTATTAATGGTGATTTTTGATTTCAATGCATCAACAATTCGTTCTAATTGAGAAATCGTCAAGATATTAGGAGTCCCTCCCCCAAAATAAATCCAATTGGGAGTTCCATGCATTCTACTGTATTGGATTTCGTTCACTATTGCATCAATGTATTTTTCTACTTGTGATCTGGAATATAATTCTTTATAGAATGGACAAAACTCACATAACTGCTGGCAAAAAGGAACATTTACATAGACTCCGAAAGGTGAAGTTACAGATTCTGTTGGGATCTCTTGGAATGTATATCGAATCTTCTCAAAATTCTTTCGCATGTAGTCAACTGTTTGTTGAATCATTAGTTTAACCATATTATCATTCACTACAATTAATACATTTACTACTTAAAGTACTACTAATAATACAAATCTAACCAAAAGTATTATTTAAACTGTTATTCGCTCTAGACAATGAATTTCGCACTTTTTTGATCGATATGTAAAAAAATGAGCGGTAGTTACTTGTATTAATGTATAGCGAAAAAAATGTCGAACGAATTTCATTTACTGTACCTAGCGATTTTCTTCAAGAGTTTGATAAACTGACAGAAGAATTGGGATACAAAAGCCGTTCTCAAGCTATTTCGGATGCAATGCGTTCATTCTTTACAAAGAAGAAGCAACAAGATTCGAATATTGAAGTAGATGGGTTTGTGATTATCGCATATAATCACCATCATAGGAACGTTCTGGAAGAACTGACAGAATTAGAACACCATTCCAAAATAAATATCCGCTCATCCATGCACATTCACGTAAGTGAAGAAAATTGTTCTGAAGTTATTGCTGTGCGAGGAAAGCTAGAAAATATTAAGACTTTTGCTAATAAATTGCAATCGATAAAGGGAATGTTGTTGTGTGAGCACATTCCTTTGTATTTTCATGTTTCCGATGCTAAGGAGTTAAATTCAAGGTCTAATCAACATCAACATTGACCTGAAGGATATGATATGTACGATCTCTAAACTAGTATTCATCATAGATATATTTTTGATGAACCAAAAGTAGTGGTTAAAGATATCATTTAATTTTCTTTCTTATCACCCATAAGAGACCTATTGCATTGATTATTAGAAGAACCATTTGAGTATACACAACAATTTTTTGACCTAATGATTCTACAACTCTCCCCATTAAAGATCCATAAGGTGGTCCCAAAATCAAAGCGAGTATATAACCAACAATCATTAATGTATAGAATATAAGAGTAAGGGCAAACCAATTGGGATATTCTGCGTCATTTAGAATCGCTATAGCGAAATAGATGTTGAACACGATTGAGAGTAAAAATCCGATAAACACAAATAACATATGAGGAATAATTGCTACATCCCATGGAGTCCAACCTATACCTACAAAAGCTAAAGAAGAAATCATCCCTAAGATAGACCCAATTCGAGAAATTTTATACGATTTTGTTCCATAATCAAAAACTTTCGGAAAATTTCGAACATACACAAAAAAACTTAGACCAGTAATGGTTAACGTGAAAGTGAAAATCGCAGCAGAAATATAATTAGATTCCCCTGTAAAAGTGTTCAGCATTCCCATATCACTAAGATTGTTATAGATAAATGAATAATGGGGATAAGGAAATACATTATATGCTATGTGGAAACTCCCAGGATAAAGAAACATATTGAGTACTGATAAAATTAGAAATGAAATTGCTCCAAGAATACCCACAAGAGCACTAATACGTAATGATGAAATTCGAACTTTCAAAATCTCTAAGTTTTTTTCTTCCATGGTAGGAGTCATGTTCTAGAAAAATATATATCTAAAAAACACGATCACACTCTTGGGTTAAAAAGTGAGCACAATTTGGTTATGGGAGAACACTTAATCGATGCGAAAGAAAAAATTAACTAATTTTAAAAAAATGATCGTTATAGTGACCACAATCACACTCTTATTAT
>JAEOUK010000278.1 GCA_016839385.1 Promethearchaeota archaeon | reverse complement strand
TAATCAAATTGATCAATATCTTCTTCAATAAGCCCATCAACAGCAACTACACAGAATCGATCGAATTGAAATGTATATTGATGGTCCCATTTGTTGATCATGGCACGGTGCCTTTACACATATAAAGAACTAAATAAACTCCTCTCATTAAAATAGAAATCAATATTACCAAGAAAATTATAGATCCACGATCCCAAGAATATTTATATGTGAGACGGTAATATGATCGTTGTATCAATTGAAAACCTGCGATCGCAATTTTATCGGGGGAATAAGGTGAGGTCAAGGATAAAAATAATTCATATTTGAGATAGTTCAGGGCGAACTTTTTTCTTTTTAAAAAAAGAATGCCTCACCAATATTCCATCTGGAAGTTAGTTTAAGAGCTATTTAAGTGTATAGGGTAATTTGAAAAACGATTCAAAAACGAAATCTTTATGTGTTTTTTTCTCTCAATTCTATATCTATGGAAGAACAACCCCGACAACTAAAATATCCCGTTATGTTCTTATTTCGTCCTAATCGTACGATTATGGTATCAATTATAACTGGAACTGCTGCATATGCAAGTACGATCAATCTGCCTGGAAGTTTTCGATTACTTAACTCATTATTAATGACACTAATTGCTTGGTGCTTGGCTGTATCTGGATTTTCCTTAGATTTTTGTGCAGATCGAGAAATGGATAGAATTGCTCCTCGATCAGAAATTCGAAGCAATCCCGTAGCTACTGGGCAAATATCAGTAAAAACTGGATTCATCTTTTCTATGTCTTTCTTGGTTCTATCCTTAACGTTATCTATAATTTTTTGTGTTTTCGGATACATGAGTTGGTGGGTATTTGTACCATGGCTAATAATAGTAATTGTATTAGTCGGTTTGGCACTTCATTGGTTTGAAACACCAGTCTCTCGTTCATTTACTCTGGGAATACTACAAACTCTCTATTTTTTTATGGGATTGACGAGTGGAGTAACAAATTTAGGATTAATCTTGATTGCTCTAATGTTCTTCTTCGCAATGTTTGGAGGAAGAGGAGTAACAGATATACGGGATTATCCAATAGATAAAATTACACCTGTTCAGACATTGCCAAAAAAATTTGGACTGAAAAATACGGCACGAATCGTCGCCATATGTCTCATTATTGCTTATGCACTTAGTTTAGGTGCATATTTCACCGGTTTCTTTAATATAATTTATCTTTATCTTGATATTGCATTTATTGTTACAGGTTTGATCATTACTACACTATTCCTGTTTAAACCGACTCCAAGTTTAGCAAAAAATATTACTATGCTTTACATGATGGGGCAGGGTACGTTAATATGTCTAGCAATTATTCTGGGTACAACGGTTTTTGGTTGAATGCTCAATTACTTTCTCTTGTACGTGTAATAGTCATTATTCATCTTCCAATGCATTTTTAAACTCAATTACCCTATATCATGAGTTAGATACATATGGAACAACTAATATGCCCTCACTGCAACAAAGTGGTCAATCCCCCTTATTTTATATTTTGTCATCATTGTAATGGAGATATTAGGAAATTAGTAGATGAATTTAAAAAGAAAAACGCAGAGAAGTTAAAATCTTTAAAAACTACCGTCGCAACTCCGAAAAAACCCGTTTTTATTGACTTTCCCGTATCGGAAATATCTGATTCTGCATCTTTCCGGAATGCCTTTTCTAACGCACTAAAAAGTTCTCCAATAATAGGCGCCATCAACGAAGCTTTTTCAACTGAAAATTTCGTAGAAATGCGTGAAATCCTTAAAAATGCGGCAGATACGATTAATCAGCTTAAAAAATTAGGAATCTCGTCCCCTCAAGTTTTAGACATCGATGCAACAATTTCAGGCGAAGAGTCTCCTGTTATCAAACTTATTATGAATGCAAAAAAGTTTGATGCTACCAACGACGATATAAAATCAGCTTTGGATGTTTTTTTCACAGCCTTAGTGACGGTATTTCTAAATCATACATTGAATGCTATGGAAAAGTCAAAAAACACGAATGCTGTATTATCTAATCTTCAGTTGGCACAAACTATAGTTAAACCTACGGACTTCATTATATTACTCGGTTTTATTGAAAGTTTTCTAAGTTGCACTTATGACTCAATCATTAATGTAGTAAGAGCTGAGGATCATCAGAATCTAGCAATTGAGGCATTCAAACGCGCTAAAGACGAAGCTTTAATCAAAAATGCAACAGAGAATTTACCTAACGCAAATCATTTACGCATGTGGATTAATTCATATAACATCTACTTTAACAAATCTAAAAAATGAGAAATTGCATGGCGATAACTGCTTTTTCTCCTTTATTTTCTTGTTTTTTATAAGAGGGTTTTCATGTATGTATTCCATAATGACAAGTATGGAGATCAAATTTCCCTGATTTCTTATCAATAGAGTTAAATGTAGAAAAAAAAAAATAGTTTCTCCGATCTGAATTAGTTTCACATACTGATGAGAAGTATTATGATATCATGAGTACAGAATCTAAACAAATAAGGTATCTCTTCCTTGATAATATAAAAACTCTTTTTACAATCATAATAATTTTTTGGCATACTATGGTAACGTATTTTGATATTGGGTGGTGGTACTATAAAGAGCTTAATCCCATCGATCCAGTTAGTAATATATTTTACTTAATTGTAGCTTCACTTGGAGGGGTTTTCCAAACCTCATTACTGGGACTATTTTTTTTATTGGGTGGTTATTTTACTCCAAAGAGTTATGATCGAAAAGGAGTTTGGAAATTTTGGGGAGAACGACTTGTTCGTCTAGGAATCCCTCTATTTGTTTATATCTTAATTCTTAATCCACTCATAATTTTTCTATTATCAAAATTAGGAATTTCTCCATGGAATACTAATCCCATGTTACAAGGGTCTTTTTTTGATTATTATTTCAGTAGATTTTACAATTGGGGTGATTTCATCGACTTCATATCTTTTGGAGGACCAATGTGGTTTCTTAGAGTTCTTTTGATCTTTACAGCTTTATATACACTTTGGCGCCAGATAATCAAGATTCCTTGGATTCAGCGACGTATTCCAGAAGAATTTCTCATTCCACGATTTATATATTTACTTATTCTTGCTATCGTATTGGGTATTCTTACTTTCTTTGTACGGATAGTTTTACCAATAGATGAACGACCTCTAGAAATTCCATGGGGCCAACTCATTCAGTATCTACTAATGTTCAGTACTGGTATTATTTGCATTAGATATCGTTGGTTTGAAAAAATGACAAAAAAGCATGTGAAAATCTGGTTAATTACCATAATAATTTCAATGGTGGTAATTTACATTGATTTTGGGATCGCAATTGCGTTGGAAGTAGATTTAGTCGAGTTTTCAGGAGGTTTCAGTGTGCATGCTTTTCTATTCGCCTTAGTGGATAGTGTTATTTGTATGGGGATGATTTTTGTATTAATCCGATGGTTTTATACAAAATTCAATGCACAAAAACCAATAATTCAGAATGTATCCAAGAGTGCATACAACATGTATCTTCTTCATCCCATCGTTCTCCTTGGTGTTTCTCTTTTGTTTTTATCCATACGTTTATTTGCTATATTAAAACTTTTCATAATCTTCCCTCTCACTGTTCTACTCTGCTTTTTAGTGAGTCATTTTGTCATTGAAAACATTCATTTTAGAAAGCCTTCACAGTCTTCTCAAGAAAGCTGAATTGAGTAGAAATGAATTTGGATTATTTATTTCCTAACTTCGTAACATTGGAAAGAAATGTTCCTTTGGAGTTTACCACGGGACTTCCGTAATAGGATACTGTTCCAATTCCGTTAATAGTTACATCCAATTCTTTTTTAACCCATAAACTGGCATTTCCTACACCATTTAATTTAATTTGTGCTTTCGAACATTCTAAATTCGAAGCATTATATTCACTTGTCCCTTTAATGGTAACATATTGTTCGGTAGCTTTACCTTCCATGGTAATTTTTCCCACATTCACGATATTTATTCCTAAATTTTCAGTTTTAAGGTTTTTGATCACTGTTTTTCCTACATTTTTTTGCTTCAATGTGAACTCTGGAGTGGTTAGAGCATTGCATGATGTCCTAATAACCCCATTTATCTCTAATCCTCTTAAATTTTTGACATATAGAGTATATTTAGTCGTAGTGCGATCAATACTTGTTTTTAGCGATTGTTTAAGTTTATTCCAAAAAGTTCCTTCCATTTTAATTGTGAGGACTTCATATTGAACAGTAGCGATTATATTTCGTACAATTTCCTCAATCCCTGTGATCTCTAATTCTTCTTTGTCACCTTGAATAATCTTAAGGTCTGCTTCTTGAAGTTCGCTTATGATAACTTTATCAAAATTTGCTACAGGAAATTTAGCTGTAATAATATTTTCTTCACTCATAAGAATCCCAATACACTAGTGGATAATGTAGGATATGCTATAGTACCAATTTAATCTTATCTGTTGAATTTAGTACATATGTAGAGACTGTCACTGCAAAGTCTACTTCTATTTTATATTGAAAAAAAACCAAAAAAACATGAAAAATTAGGTTGGATAAAAGTTGGACCCCTAATCGTTCTTTAGACTAACTAAATTTATTATTATTAATATGTATTGTGCAAATTGTGGTGCAAAATTAAACGAAAAGCAAAGATTTTGCGAGTATTGTGGAACTGAAATCATATATACCGAGACCGAAAAATCATACCCTGGTTACTCGTACTCAGCGAAATCCTATTCAAGTCAAGCAGGGTCAACTCAATATTACTCAACGGTTGAAACAAATATTCAGAAACCGGAAAATATAAAAACGGGACATCCTGTCTCTCCGAAATCCCGCTTAATAGCCCTATTATTGATGCTATTCCTGGGTTCTCTCGGTGCTCATTACTTTTATGCGGAACGATTTGGAATGGGTATCCTTTGGTTACTAACTGGTGGTTTATTTGGGATAGGATTGCTTATCGATTTAATCCTTATCTTGACTGGCTCGTTTAAGGATTCTTATGGACGACCCATAGAAAAATGGGATGCATAATCGTTTCATCTTCTTTTTAATGGATCATCCATATCTAATGAGTTCTATTTTTTTTTATTAAATTCTAAATTAAATCTCCTAATTCTCAAATTCTAAGTATAGTTTGGTCAATTTATATCATAAATCTAACCCCAATTTCCTTTTACAAATACCGCTTCTTCGTCACCAGGCCAAGGTGGAATTGTGGTGATTATGATTTCTAAAGATTCATTAAATGGATTCGAAAATTGAAAATGTGTTCCTTGAGGGAGAGTGACACAAATATTAGGAAATAATTCGATCTCAGATTCCATCTCGTCATATTTTCTCCATAATCTCCCTTTTCCCTCAACAATGTACCAAATTTCGTCCACAGTCTTGTGATAAATAGCTTTTGATATGGTTTTTGGAGGAAGGGTGCAGTGTACCATGCTTGCTTTTTTGGTCTGGCATAAAATTCGTATTTCAGATCCGTCTGGAGCAAGCACATCGATTGTTTCTGGCACTGTTTTTGAGTCAAACATAGATACTAGATATTGAATGTACTTAATTTGCTTTCGCGAAAGCATGAAGTGTGAGAGAGAAATAAGAAAACTAATCTCTAAAAATCATTTCTATAGGAATTATTAACAATCTTCTAGTTATTATCCTCATTATCATCTTCTTCATCGTCATCTTTACCGATCTCGTATAACTTGAGATGTTTAATGATGTCATCTGAAATTCGATTTTTTGGATTCGAAGCTAAAATAACCAACCCTTCAAAGTTTTCTAATCTATGCAGCAGGTAATTTGTAGAAGAATTGGCAAATCTGTCATGAGCATCTGAGATTTCTGTTCTTTTTCCAAATAGAGCATCAGCTTCATCGAAAAATAATATGCAATCATTTTGTTCTGCTTTAGTAAAGATTTGCTCTAGGTTTTTCTCAGTTTCCCCAATGTATTTACTTGTGATCAAAGCTAAATCTACTCTAAATAATGGGACTCCTAATCGGGATTCCAGATAAGATGCAGATAGATTTCGCTCTGATGAATTTCCGACAAGAAGAATTCTTTTTAAACTAGCTCTATTCAACACTATTTTCTCGAGTTGGGACTGGTTCTTAGGTTTTGTTTTTTTCTTTCTAGCTTTCCATCTTGTTCGAAAGGATGATAATCTTTTTTCTACTTTTCTCTTGGGCATACTTAGACAAAAAGCAGCGGAAATTTAAATTTCATTGTTTTTTTCAATCATTTTATTATTCCGACGATTTCGAAGACTTTTCTGAACGATCAATCCAATGATTGTAGTGATATTCAATATGACCATCGCAATCATAATTGATATTCCAGCAGTTGTAACAATGATTCCTAATGTAAAACCAGAAAAAACTGATCCCACAAATCCAGTATATCCCGATTGAGTAATTATATACATACCAAAAAAATACGCTGTGACACCCACACTCAAAAATAAGTTGACCAATATGAGACTTTTCCCATTTCCTTCCTTCTGATCCTCTTTTTTCTTCATATTTCCCATTTCTCTCCCCTTCTTCTTTCTCAATAACTTAGATAATCATCTTAAGGTTATAAACATTCCGTTATATAACTAAATACGGAACGATTAATTTTGTCAAATATGAATAAAAAAATGAACTATGTAAATATTTTAGAATAAAATTACAATAATATAGAGTTGATTTCTCGGGAAAGGAGATTTAATTGAAATTTTTCACTTTTTTGCGTAATCCCTAAATCTAATCTTAAAAAGAACGGAATATAATAAAAATACATATCATGAAATTCGGACCTTCTCCCTTTACTTACGATGTCGTTATGGGAATGCTTTCTACATCTGGATTGGAGTTCCTTTCAAGTTTTCCAATAGCAAAGCATGTCGAACATGCTGTACAACTTGGTTTTACTCATTTTGATCTTGCTTTAGACATTTTTCAGACTTTTCCTATTCCCATATTAGAAAGTGAAATTGATAAACTACACCAGTTGAAACTCCAATACAATGTAACATATTCCTGTCATCTCCCATATTATAGTTTAGATTTAGCTGGACCCAATGAATTTATGCGAGAAGGAAGCCGAAAAGCACTGGTTAATGCGTATCAAAGTGTTCAGAAGATTGAACAAGATATAGAGTGTTATGTAGTTCATCCAATTGGAGAGAATACTACTGAAATCTTAAGCTATATTGGAGATACTCCTGTAAAACCCGTTGCGGTCGAATTATTCAAACAAAACTCAATACAGAGCATCCAAGCTTTTTTAGAAGACACAAAAATTTCTCCCAATAAGCTTGCCTTAGAAAATTTAGAGTATCCATTAGAACCAACACTTGACATCGTGAGAGAAACTGGAACCCGATTTTGTTTAGATACAGCACATTTGCTAGGAAATCTCTCAGGTAAATGGGACTTATGCCAAGTTCTATTGGAGAACTACGATTTAATAGCAGAAATACATTTACAAGATTATAATTTCAACAATCCAATGAACGATCATGCTGCTTTAGGAACATCGGGGCGATTTCCTCTTGACTTCGTTGATCTTCTTATTTCGAAAGATTTCCGTGGTCCTATTGTATTTGAGCTAATTTATGATGACATTTCTGAATCATGTAGATTTCTTCGAAAACACTATCCAAGACTAAAGGATGTCCCACAATTATAAAAAAAGAAAGTGGCCCATCCTTTTCCAAATTTTTTTTAGAACCAATTCTGTTTAACAAACCTAATAGTAGTTTAAATTCACAAATGAAAATTTTAGTTTAGTACCTTTTCTATCATTTCTATCAAATTGATGGTATTATCCCAAAATCAGTATATGAATGACAGAAAATTATATATATAGTTAAAAGAAATTCATAGTTTAAGGATTCTCCTATACACAGCACCGAAAAATAACCTATTGAGTTCGAAACCTATGGATAATTACCATTTCAAAGTGCTTGTGGGGGGTTGCACTGGAGAAAATCGGAGAAATATACTGACCAAATTCACTTCTGGAAAAACAAGCTCTAATACCCAGAATATAATTGGTGTGGATTTTGCAGCTCATTGTGTAGAGTTTCCACAAGACAATGAAACTGCTACTCTTCAGATCTGGGATTTTGGTGAAGAAGAGCGATTTCGTATATTAGTACCTATGTTTTGTATGGGGGCATCAGGTGCAATTATTTATATCAATTTATTTGATCCACACTCGAGGACCCATTTGAGTGAATGGGTTAATTTATTACGAGAGAAAACACCAAACATACCGATTATTCTCTGTTCAGCAATTTGTGAAGATCAAGCTCGAAATGCATGCATTGATGACGACAGCATACAAGAAATGATTAATGCATACAATCTTCAAGGATATTTCGAGATTAATATAGAAAATGGATCTAATTTTGATGAAACTATTGAGTATCTAACTAAATTAATGATAAAATACTACCCATCTACCATATTAAACGATGCATCCAAAAGCATTCCCTTATTACCTGCACAATTATATGAATAAGTAAAATCACTTTCCATTTTTTTTATTTGCATGCATTAAAAATCATGTTATTGAAGTTATTTTCAATACATTCATTCTCTTTTTTACCTTGTGCTTTAGTAAGAAACTTGAAATTATCACGCATTCCACATAAATAGTATAATTTTTTCTGTGACAAAAATGGCAGAATATCAATTGAAAACACCAATATCCCCAAAAGATTTGGAACCAATTAAAATTGGAGATATTGTATATATAACTGGAACTGTAATCACAGCACGCGATGAAGCCCATCTTAAAGCTTTACAGTTGAATAAGGAGAATAAAGAGATACCTGTGGATTTTGAGGGGGTAGGTTTATTTCATTGCGGACCTGTTATGCAAAAAAATAAGGAAGGTAAATGGCAGGTAATCGCTGCTGGTCCAACGACCTCAGCACGTATGGAAATTTTCCAAGATGATTTCATTAAACTGTTCCATCCAGGAATTATTATTGGAAAAGGCGGAATGGGAGAACGAACTACTAAGGCATGCCAACAAGAGAAATGCATATATGGATATTTTACAGGAGGTGCAGCATTACTAGCAGCAGACCGAATTAAAGAAGTCATCGATGTATTTTGGTTGGAAGAACTTGGGATGCCTGAATGTTTATGGGTGTATCGAGTTGAACAATTTGGACCTCTTACTGTTACAATTGATACACATGGGGGAAACCTTACCATGCAAAGTAAGAAGAATATTGAAAATAATAAACAGAAGTTACTGGAGGTTCTTTAAAGATGAAGGATATTTTGCATGTAGTGGAAGATACAGCTGCTAAATTATTAAAAATTGCTGCTACACAATTACCTACACTAGTAAGAGATGCTTTATT
>JAEOUK010000008.1 GCA_016839385.1 Promethearchaeota archaeon | reverse complement strand
GCCATATTTTTCTTCGAGTTTTAAATGCTCAAGAGATAAGAAATATGGCAATAAAACAATAATAAAACCAAGAACACAAATGACGAAACAAGTATACAAGTTAAATATCCTCTGAAGTTTTATCCATCTCTGAACTTAGAGCCTCACAGTTTAATCAGATTTCTCTTGATAGTCTCAATTTTTAGGGTATTTAGGCCTTTGTTAAAGTATTTCAATAAATTCACGTTTAATCATACAAAACTTTAAGACTTTTTATTGAGATTATTAGGATTAGGAAGAATGTGAGTTTTATGTCACTCCATGACTTGATTCTAAGCCGAAGGAGTATTAGAAAATATGAAAACAAAGACATACCTGAAGATGTTTTGCATAAAATTCTTGAGGCTGGGAGACAGGCGCCCTCAGCGGTTAATAGACAGCCTATTCGTTTCGTAGTTGTGAATGATCATGATATGATGAAGAACTTATGCGATAATCTGATTAATCGTTTTGTGAAATATGCGCCAGTCGCTATTGTTGGTTGCGCAGATGTAAAATCGTTTCTAACTGGAAAATGGGCTGTTGTTGACACTACAATCGCAATGCAGAACATGGTTATTGCCGCTTTGAGTCTAGGGATTGGCTCATGCTGGGTAGGAGGTTGTAAAGAAAAAGAAATTAAGAAAATGCTAAAAATCCCCGATAAATGGAAATTTGTTGCGCTAGTAACTCTTGGCTATTCTGCTGAACAGCCAAAACCAAGAAAAAAGAAACAGGTTGAAGAAATGTTCAGCTTCAACAGTTTCTAATTACGATTCATAGCATTATCAATTTGTCTATACCAATTTATGCAAGGACTTTTAGATTTGTCTTGTCCTATTCACGTTTTTCAAATAGCAAATAATGAATCATACAGTATTTCACAACAATGTCTCCTTATCCATCTAGCTGAAGCAAACAGACTGTTCCCTGATCTCTTCCCAATGGCAATCTCTGTTTTCTTGCTTTGTTTTACATTGTTCACATAGGTTGGAAGGAGGTTCCAAGGTGGTCTTTTGGTAGATATACATAGGATATTGGGTACAGTTTTTGCACCAATGCCATCTGTCGATTTTGCTTCCCCTAACATATTCTACCATTCAAATTACTCTCTTGTTCCTGCACGTTGAAACTAAAGGACAATTTTGTGAACACCTTCTTATGAGGAAGGGACTTCCCATTTTAGTCAACATACATCTTTAATATTGAGTCTTAATAAATATTATTGTTCATCCGTTCAACTTAAATACATACTGCACGAGGGCTCAACACCCAAAGATCAATATTTATATTTCCTTTGATTTGTATAGAGTCTTTTCGAGAAGCCAAATATATTCCAATTCCAAAATTCTGTTCAAACACTTTTCTCCTTGTTTTTATCATCTGGTTCAACTTTAACGGTTACATGCGGTCCCTTTGTTCCAGCTAATACTGGAAGAAGGTGAGAAATCATTTGTTCTGCTGTACAATGATATACAGTACCGTTTGAACTTGTCAACACCCAACCTTCTTTCTCTTTTCGAAATTTGTTTATACATCTATCCTTAAACATGATGTAAACTGTACATTCAGAATTTCGCATGGTTATCTCTTTTGAACAAAGACATTAAAGAATTTAATCCCAACTCTGAAACACTTGAGTACAAATAAATTTCCAATTTACTAATTTTGAAATTTATAATACCCTCCCTCGAAGAAATGGTGCATGGGAACAAAGCGGAAAAATCCCATAGGCAAAATGACAATGACAGCAACCATAGCAAACGAGATGAACATTGAGACCACCTGGATAGCCAAGAACATTATTAAACCTATGAATAACACGTATGCCTGAAATAGTATGCCTAGATCACTTACATATCCTAAATTCTTTCAACGCAAAAGCAGAATTCCACCGATAACTGAAGCTGGAGAAAACAAATCTGCTGTGCAAAGCACAAAATAAGCCTATAAATCGCTTTGTATGAAAAGGACTCCTTATGAGATTTATGAAAATCTCTATAGAAACGCGAACCGTTCAGGTTCTTTGACTTAAAATTCTATAATTGGAGAATTACTCTCAAGCTAAAAAAAGGGAAGATGTCTAAAGGTTGAGATTCGTAGCTCATGGATGTGGAGCGGTTAATATTTTGGAGCCTTCCATTTCGGTCCATGCTTTCAGTGTAATGGTGCGGATATTTCCCATGCTACCTATGCATAGAAGTATAGCCATTAAATCATCGTCTTTTGGAATTTCTACTATCATAACGAAATCATATTTTCCAGCTGTATAAAAGAGCTGCATCTTTCCCCCGGCTTTTTCAATCATGCCACGAGTCTGTTTGATTCTTTCCGGTGCGTCCTTGACTTTCTTGATACCTTGATTTGTCCAGTTTCCAAAAATAACAAAATTAGACAAAATTCTCACCTAAGAATTACTCTCAAATAACCCCAATATAAGTTTTAAGCTGAGCTGGTTCTGCAATAGGGGATTTCTGGTTTTCTGCAAATCACATCAAGTTTACCAACTCTTTTCCTTCTTGCACTAACAAATAGGTCCAGAGTTATCATTATTTTTGATTTTCTAGATTCTGAAACATAAGAAAAAGTGAGAGAAAGGAGGAATCATAACATTGCGGAATCAATAGAACTAACAAAACTCTGTTTCCACGTTATATTTAATCATAAACTACATTAAAATTTAAATTTCCGTTAATTTCTTTCTGAGATAAGAGAAAAAATGGGCTTGAGTGACATTCTAAAAAACGAGTTCTCTTTCATGAGTGGTAACTACCTAATCCTCGTAGTAAGCTGGATACTCATGGATATAGCCATGGAAATGCCCGTTCCCTATTATCAACAATACGTGTACGCTTTAGGTGGAAATGTTTTTCCCATGGCCTTAGGAATAATAGG
>JAEOUK010000007.1 GCA_016839385.1 Promethearchaeota archaeon | reverse complement strand
GTGATTACAAGGTTGGTGGAGACCTACTCAAAGCTTTAGATGACAAACTAGCAGGCTTACTCAAGAAAGCAGCTGGAAGAGCTAAAGCTAACGGTCGTAAGACAGTTTCCGCAAGAGACCTTTAAAAAACCAGAGACCTCTAAGAAAAATAAGAAAGTTCAAAACCTTTCTTCCTTTATTTTTTTATTTTTTGTTTTTTCCTAAAATGTAAAATCATCTTCTTCTTCTTGAAATTGGCTAACAGAAATAGCTAATTCAGGGAGAGATGATACCGCCAAAAAGGTCCACTTGCCAATTATCTCAGTAATTATGTAATGTTCAGGAGATTCAAGCATTACTTTCCCTTTATTGATTTCATTTGCAATTGCATTGATAATTTCAGTTCTAGGAATCTGAGTATGTCGTCTTCTAACATTTATCTTCCATGTTGCACCGTCAGGAATTTCATCACTAAGTTTCATCGCTGCTTCTTTTAAATTATCAATTGAAGTGCTTATCTTATATTGTATTGGAACTATTTTTAACGTATATTGAAAAAGAGGGTTATCTTCAACCATATCCCGTATCCTTTCTAAAACCTGTACAGAATCTCCTTGAAACGTAGCTAATGAAAGTCCTGAAATACCTGTAATTGGTGACACACTAACTTCAGATAGTTCAAGCAATTCAGAGAGAACATAATATATCTCACTGGAAGCATTTTTCTCTAAGGTTCTAGCACTGGATATAATGAAACCGGGATAGTCTTCCATACAAAAGTCTTATAGCTCATACAAATTAATCTTCTCATTCCGAATATATTCTTTAATTATCACTTGAGTGAGAGTGAGATCGGAACCTAGTTAATTGTTTTAGTAAAAGCGCTAATAGTGAGATACCAAACAGTAGATATAAACCACCATCAAACAACAGGAAAGCTGTGAACCCATAAATAAATGAAACAATACCCTTCGATCCAGACAAACCTTCTAGCAAATGAGGTATTCTAACCATTAAAGTTGCACCTATTATACATAAAAGTGGAGCTAATGTTATAGACAGCAATTTTGCTCTTAATGTTACACCTCTATTCCAATTAGGAATTTCTGGGTTAAACCCACTTGGTTTTCTATCATATTTTGAGAGAAGTAATGGAAAAGTAAAAGATAATGGTGTATGTTCATTATCACGTACAGTTTTAAATTCAAATCCTTGTTCTTTGAATTTATCGATAATATTGTAAGCATTTTCTAGGTTTAAGCGAAGATCAAGAGTCATTATTCTTTTAGGTCTAATTCGGATAATGTATTCTCCATCATAAGCAAGTAAGTAGATGCCTAATACTTCGTCAAAAGACCATTTCTTGATTTTCTTGAAATCCCTGAAAATCACTTCGTTTGTTGTGAAATCAAGTTCGAGTTCTCCTCTAAAGAGCACATAAACAAGAATCAGTAATATGGCATTCAGAAAACCAAAATAGAACCAGAGAGAAATACCAAAAAGATTCCCAATGAAAACTTCATTTCGATAAGGCACAAAATATACGATAGCATCCACTAAAAGAAGTATGATAATTGCGGACAATCTAGCCCGAGCTTTGTCCGAATATTTAGATGTATCAAGAGATTGTGACATTCAATAGCACAACAGAATGAAAAGTTATGAATGTTTCGTTAAAACTTTTATGAAGAAATAATATGGGAAGAAATAAACTTGAAGAAATATAGAGAACAAAATTAATATTCATAGATATTTTTGCAGTTAAAATAAGTTTAAAATAGACTCAAAAAGAAGCTTTCTTAGCCTTGTTTGTTTCTGGGAAAATTAAATAAACAAGTACTGTGTAAATCGTTTAACTCGTGAGATAGATGTCATATTGTATTAATTGCAAAGTAGAAGTAGAATCTTTTGTAAAGATATGTCCCTTGTGTAATTCTGAAATTAAACAACTTAAAAATATCCAGAAAGTTCTTGAAGGAAAAAAATATCCTGAAAAGATTGAGGAAGAAGAGATAGAAGAACACCCGGAAATTTCTGCTAAGCGGAAACAGTTTATTACATGGGAAGCTGTTAGCGTTTCGGCAGCAGTTCCAATCCTAATTATCTTTGCAATCAATATGATTGTAGAAAAAGAAATTGTAGTAACGTGGAGTAGATATCCAACAACAGGCATCGTCCTTGCATGGATTATGATAACCATACCACTCTTTCTTTATAAAAAACCGGCAATTGTAATAATTGGAGAAACATTGTCTATTATTGCATTTTTAGTGGTGATAGATGTATATGACAATGGAGTAGTTGATTGGTACTATCAAATAGCTCTACCAATAATTGGCGTAATCGCAATTGTAACAACAGGTGTTGTACTTTTATCCTTCAAAGTCAAAAATAAAGGAGTAAACATCGCTGCTTTTGTCCTATTTGGAATAAGTTTGATATGTGCTGGTTTGGATATTGTTATCAAGATAACTATTAGTAAAGTGCTAATACAAGGGACTCCAATTATTGGGTGGTCACTCTATGTTATCATACCTTTGATTACAATAGGCGGATTTCTTTTATACTTACACTATCGACTAACAAGAGTTGTAGATATGAAAAGAGTCTTGGAAATTAAGAAAAGACTCCAAACCTAAATCTTTAGGGGATAAAAATGGTTAACGATGATGCCCCATATTCTGAATCGTTTAAAGAAAATGATAGATTTTTAATGGGTGTAAGTTCCAGAGATCACGAGTGGCATCGATTAGAAAATGCAGCAACTGGATTTAGTTTAGTTGCATCGCCTAAAATTCCTCAAGTTTTTCGTTTAACAGCAACAATGAAAGAAATCATCAATATCACTCATCTTCAAGAAGCTT
>JAEOUK010000277.1 GCA_016839385.1 Promethearchaeota archaeon | reverse complement strand
TGTCTGATTCCTCATTGAAAGGGATAGGAATTGAAAATTTCCGAAAGTCTCTTGTTGAAACACTACAATATCTGTTGACTCCATCAGGAAAATAGGATTTCGGTGTTTCAATGAAAATTTATCCTGAACTAACTTTCATCCCATTAAAGTATGCGAATTCTCCAGATGCGAACTTATCAATCATTACTAAGAATAAAAAAATAATACACCCAAATATCAAAGATCCATTTTGTATATTGTGGCTCCCTTTAAACCTCTCAGAAGAAGTTCTTAATGAATCAATCAAAAATAACCTTCCAAATTTTCCCTTAGATAAATCTCTGACATGTTTCATTAATCTAGCGTATCCAAAAGATTGGATCCAGCAAGAATATTTTGAAAATATTTCCATAGGCTCTGATTGCTTTTTGTTAGGCAATACTATTGCAAAAATTATTCCAGTTGAAAAAACTCCTGAATTGTTGGCAGATCTACCAATAATCTCTCCAGAAACATATAATCAATTAAAATTTAGTTCATCGGTGTATTTTTGGAGTTTACTCACTAAACTTACACTACAATTGGTTGCTAATGGTTCCTTTATCCCTATGATCTCACATATCGCTTCAGAAGAAACAGAAAAAGAATTCTTTGATGAGAAAATCGGAACTATGAAATCGCTTTGGATTCCTATACTAAAAACCGAAAATGACATTCAAATATACAAGAGATCTTTGGAATACGCAACATTTTCAGCTTGTAACATACCATCATTAAAAAAACTGAAAAAAGTGTCAATATTTGTTCTACCAGAGAATTTGATAAAGGTATTTTTAGATGAGAACGAGATTGTTGTCACGTCTAAATTACTACCTTTAACAAAATTGAGTCAACAATTCATACGTACCCTATTAGATTCTATTATTCGTATTAGTACAAACATAACAAGCGCGAAAGAATCAAATTTGCCATGGGAATTTCGACTTCTTCAAAGTCTACTTTCTGATTCCAAGACATTCAATATCTACGATGTAAAAGAAGAAATAATTCCAAAAATTTTTGAACGTTGGTCACAAAAACTCAATCTTTCATGGAATCTCGGATACAGTTTAAAATTTATTTTAGAGACGCCAATACCCTCCGAAAATCAAAAGGAATGGATATTAAAATTTTCTTTACATTCATTATTAGACGAAAAAGATGATATTCCTCTTTCAGAATTTTGGGAAAATGTTCGAAATCTATCTTCTGAAGTTCAAAAGAACAAACGTGAGGAACTTTATTATATTAGAGAATATATTTTAAAATCTCTGAACATTTTGAGTGACATTTATGCTCCCATGAGTAAAACACTTAGAGAAAAATACCCTTACGACTTAAAATTAGACTCAAATGAAGTAGTTATTTTACTTCAGACAGGTATTCCTAAAATACAATTATACGGATATTCAATCATTATTCCGCAAACATTTTCACTTGGTGGATCTCAAAGAATCCAACCCGTCCTCACAATAGATAGTGGAATCGCTGAATCAATACAACTCAAGAATTATCCAACTGATTTGACCTCCTTTGATATTTCATCGATTCTTACTTATGAATGGGTTTTGAAGATCGGTAACAACATATTATCTGAATCAGAAATTGAACAATTATTCAAAACGGATGAAAAAGAATCTCTATTGTTCTGGAACAATAAATGGATAATGGTGAATAAACAAGATATTGAACAATTTCAAGAAAATTCTCGTTTTCTTAAAGGAACAATGACTAGTCAGGAAGCGTTAAAGTTAGCTTTAACTCAAGGCGCGTACTTAAGAAACTTAAAATCGGAAAATGAAACTTCAGGTCCGTATCCAGTGCAGTTTTATGGTCCTCTTGAAAGAATTCTTAAAATTATTAAGGGAGAAATGGATATGCCACATCTTCCTCAACCAAAAAACTTTATTGGGGTTTTACGAAAGTATCAAGAGTATGGATTCAATTGGATGAATGTTCTTACTTCTATTGGATTTGGTTGTGTTTTAGCCGATGATATGGGATTGGGAAAAACTATCCAAGTGATTGCGTTGATCTTGGAAATATTGAATGATAATAAAAGCGACAGAAAGTTTCTAGTAGTGTGCCCAACGTCTGTATTAGGAAATTGGATGCGTGAGTTGCATAAATTCGCACCAACTATTAAACCAGAATTACATTACGGATCAAAAAGAGCAAAAGATATCAGTACGTTGAATAAATTACTAAAATCAAATGATGTCATTCTAACATCTTATAACATTCTTAGAAGAGATATCGAGTTATTTGATGTCGTTAAATGGGAAGCAGTAATCCTAGATGAAAGCCAAAATATCAAGAATTATAAAACTAAACAAGCGAAAGCAGTATATGAACTTGTGGATAAAGTAAAAAGGAAAATTGCTCTCTCAGGGACACCTATTGAGAACCGAATAACCGAGCTATGGAGCTTATATCATTTTGTAAACCCATTTCTGTTGGGCACACGATCTAAGTTTATGAAAAGATATGCAATTCCTGTTGGAAAGTTGGGTAATGGACAACTTACTAATGAATTACGCAATTTAGTTAACCCGTTCTTGCTACGAAGAATGAAAACAAATAAAAATATCATCCCAGAACTCCCTGACAAGCAAGAATCTGAAGTATTTATTACTTTAACTGAAGAACAAAAACAGCAATATAAGAATGTGGTTGATACAATGCTTGCTAAGGTAAAGGCTTTGGAGGAAAACTCTAAACAGAAGTTTGCTCAAAAAGGACTTATCTTAACAGCTTTAATGCATTTAAAGCAAATTTGTAATCACCCTGATCAATATAATCATACTGAATTACAAGTGATTCAATCAATGGATGTGTCTCAATTTATTAAAAAATCAGGAAAACTTCAAAGGTTTATTGAACTGTTGGAAGAGGCTATTGCAAGTGAGAGTAAGATCCTGATTTTTACTCAATTTAAAGTGATGGGAGATATCATTCAAGATATCATTGAAAGATATTACAATGTCCAAGTTCCCTTTATCCATGGAGGAGTTCCACAAGAAAATCGTACAAGAATTGTTCAGTTATTCCAAGAAGATACATCATATCAATATCCTCTATTACTTTTATCTCTACGTGCTGGAGGTGTCGGTTTGAATCTCTCTAAAGCAACGACAGTAATTCATTATGATCGCTGGTGGAATCCAGCTGTAGAAGATCAAGCTACTGACAGAGCATATCGAATCGGTCAAAAAAATAAAGTCAATGTATACAAAATGGTCGCTGAAGGTACAATTGAAGAAAAAATAAGCAAGATGTTAGAGGAAAAGCGTGCGATTGCTGAAAAGATAATAGAAGTTACCGGAGAAGAATGGATTACAGAATTTTCTTTGCGAGAACTCCAAGAAATGTTCCAGTTAGAGGAGGAAGAGTAACAAAATGGATGAAAAAATTCGAGGACTAGTTCAGCTTGGAAATTCGTGGTGGGGACGATCTTGGATTAAAAGCATGCTTAAACATGGTAGATTCTACCGAATGCAAAGAGGGATTGCATACAGTAAGGAACAACGGATTTCAAATATAATAATAAAAAAAGGTGAAGTGTTTGCTATGTGTCAAGGAACTGCTCCAGTACCTTACCGAGTTAAAATTGAGTTCACTCCCATTGTAAAGAAACAATGGGAGCAGGTAATCTTTGAAATGGGAGAATCAGTGGAAATAGAAGCAAAATTACTCTCGGGAGAAATGCCGCAACACATTAATAAATTATTCTTACGAAACGGTGTACCTCTATTTCCTGTTCCTAAACAGAATTTAGATGCCACATGCAATTGTCCTGATCAAGAGATCCCTTGTAAACACATTGCTGCAGTGATTTTAACACTCGCTTCAATTTTTGATTACGATCCATTTATGCTGTTTCTCCTACGTGGAATGAGTAAAGAAGAATTGTTAGCTGAATTAAGAAAACAATCGTTAGGTATTATTGAACTAAATCAACAAAAAACAAGAGGGAAAAGGGCACAATCCAAGTTAAATGAATATCCAAAACTTAACTTTCAAATTCCAAATCTAAAGAAACTGAAAACTATAGAATTCAAAATTGGTGGTTCTGATGCTGTGATGTCAGTTTTTAAGGAATTAGGACCTCCTCCAGAAATTACAAATGAACAATTCTCTTCGATTATGCACAAAATTTATCAAGATGCCTCAATCCATGTGAATAAAATGATCTATAATAAGAATACAAAGAAAAAGAAACGAATCAATAAATAAAATTCATTAAATTTCGCATATTATGTCTCTTATTCGTAAATTGAACAGCATTTCTAATCGATCAATTAGGTTGTATATCAATGGTAGAAGAAATTATTTCAAGCGATATTATCATCACAAAAAATTTACTTAAAATCGGAACAAGAGAAGTATTTCTTATTTCTGGAGAAGTACACTATTTTAGGATCCCACCAGAACAATGGGAGGACAGGCTGACTAAAGCAAAAACACTTGGACTAAACACTATCTCAACCTATATCTATTGGAATTACCATGAAGAAGAAGCTGGAAAATTTGATATCACTTCTTTTTCAAAAGACCTCGATCATTTTCTACATTTATGTGAAAATAAGGGATTTTATATCATTATTCGACCGGGACCATGGATTGGATCAGACCTACCTAATGGAGGAATTCCACAATGGCTTATTAATGAACGACCAAAAATTCGAAAATTAGACCAAAATTTTCATCCTATCGATTATGGTTCTCAAAACCTTCCCTCTATTTCTTATCTTTCACCAACTTATCTACGAATTATTGAAAAATATATAAGCAACGTTTCTAATGTGTTACGAAGGCACTTATATCCACATGGAGGTTTAATCCTACTTCAACTCGACGACTCGCTTCGGTGTGGAAAGAATAGTGGAATTTTTAATGAAGATTACAACCCTGTAGTAACAGAATTTTATAAAAAATTCCTAAAAACTAAATACCGTGATATTGAAAAGATAAATCAAGTTTACAGTCAAAATTTCCTAAGTTTTGATCATATTGATCCCCCTACAAATAAGAGTCAAGAAGAAGCTATTCACTCAAATAACGAATTCAAACAGCGTGGAGAGTTTCTCAGAAATATAGATTGGGTTGAACTGAAGGAAAAAGTACTGGAAGAATATATAGCTACATTAGCATATTTTTACCGAAAAAATGGAGTTCATTTGCCATACATCATCAATCTCCCATTTTTAGGTTCACCAATGCATGTAAGTGAGTTTTACCAAGCGTATAAAACAAAAATTCTCCCTGGTTTTAGTATCGAGGAAAAATTCCTAATGAATTTATCTGAAATCAGTTGGAAATTGGAAGAAAATATTGAAATTTTGAAGACTCAGATGCCCTTTCTTGCATTCTTGCCTGAAATCCAGATAGGAACTCCCGACAAAATAGTTTCCCCCAACAAAATTCATCTATTAGTGCGTTATGCTTTAGGTAATAATATCAAAGGATTGAATTACTATATGGGTGTGGGGGGAACAACTCCGATTCTTAATAATCTATCTGATTCTCCTACAATCCTATCAAAAAGCATTGGAAATGACGGTAAAACAACATATATGGATGAAACTGGTTTAAGTTATGACTATAATGCTCCAATCGGTATGGTAGGGCAAAAAAATCCAAGCTATGATGTTATTGAACAATTTTCGAGATACATCCAATTTCATTCAAAGACTTTGTTGAAATGTAATAAAGTCTATGATGATGAAATGGTAATACTGTCTTATCACCCTTATTCCCGCTTGGATTTCGATACATCTAGATTGGGACTAAAAACAAATTTTCAAGAAATTTTGAATCTCGATCTTCATCCAGAATTCCAGATAATTAATAAATTGGGAGTTCATCCGAAATGGTTAGATTTGGAAATTTGTACATTCGAACAATTAATTAAACACAAAATAGCGTTTGTAGTATTTTCTGAATTTTTAGATCACACTAGCATGGAAATTTTGAAGAAATTTGTCGAGCAAGGGGGGATTTTAGTCTCATTTTTGGATATCCCGTCAAAAAATGAAAAAATGCACCTCGATGAAACACTCTCCCAACTTTTTGGAGCAATAATTGATAAACAGGATAAT
>JAEOUK010000276.1 GCA_016839385.1 Promethearchaeota archaeon | reverse complement strand
TAAAACATCTTGTCGGGAGAAACTCCATCGAATATGTCAGCAGTAGTGCCACGATTCTTAATAATCATCACTTGAATGATTTTCTCTGCAGTTTCATTTGAAACTCCACATACATCTTGAAGTTTCTCCAGAAACTCTTTTTCTTTAGGATCTACAATTCCATCTGCTAGAATTATTTCAACAGCGTTAGCAAAAGCTGTTTCTCTCAATCCTTGAGCTAAAGTTGTTTTAGCTGCAGCCACCAGAGTTCCAACCCCTTCTCTTCTTATAATTTTTGTAAATCTATCCACTAAATTCTGGAATTGAGGCGGAGTCATGGTCCCTAATCCTTTAAATCGTGAGAGAATATATCCAAGTGCTTGTAATTCTTCCCTCGCGACTGTTTGATCAGCTTCAATTGCTGAAAACATGATAGCAATAAAAGCTTCTTCACTTGTAAGTTTTATATTACATAAACGTGATTCATCTACTTTGAAAATTTTGTCGAATAAACCCATACTTAAATCACCGATTAAGTATCAGACTATACCTATTAAAACCTATGTAGTAATATTCAATGCATGATATTTACCCACAAATACGAATCCTAATGCAAAAAGTATCTCAATCGTTCTAGATATGTTAAAATTTTTCTATGTGTAGAACGATTTATCTGTAGAATTACTTTCATACATGTCAGCTGTAGTTCCTCGATTCTTCACTTTTAATATATCAACAATGTGTTCTACTCTATCATCTGTAACTCCTAAAGCGTTCTGCAATTTTTCCAAAAATTGTTTTTCCTTGCTGTCGACAATACCATCTGCCATTACAATTTCTACCGCATTAATAAAAACAGCTTCTTTAAGGTTATTCTCCAAAGCATTTTTTGCTGCGTTGACAAGAGTATCAATTCCTTCACGATCTACGATCTTTAAGAATTCACTTGCAGTATTTTGAAAATGAGTCGGATTAAAGGTAACAAATCCTTTAAAACGAGATATCATATATTCCAAAGCTTGCATTTCCTCTCTTGTTACCATATCGTCTGCTTTCACAGCACAAAATAATATTGCTATATATGCTTCTTCAGAACTCATCTTTAAAATATTGAATCGAATTACATTATCTTTGAAGTATTTATCATAGAAACTCATTTTTACGGTCACTGAAATTCTATCAGAGGATAAAAATAAAAACATGTTGAATTTTATAGAAATTTTTATTTTTGCTCGAATTAATCCACAGTATCCATGAAGTTTCGCGATCAACTTAAAAAAAAATTACATAAGTCAATTCCCGATGAAATTATACCCCTTCTACCATCTGGAGTCCAGTTTATCAGCGATGTTGCAATCCTTAATCTTAAAAATGAACTTCTTCCATTCAAGAAGGAAATTGGAAATGCAGTGATGGAACTCCTCCCTAAAAGTTCTGCAGTCTGGATACGCACTGGGACTATTAGCGGACAATTTCGCAAACCAGAAGGATTGGAACATGTTGCAGGGTCAAAAGATACCGAAATAACGCATTCTGAAAATCGTATTCGCTATAAATTTGATTTTACGAAAATAATGTTTGCAAAAGGAAATATTACCGAACGTAAGTATTTACCTCAATTGATCCAAGAAAATGAGATTATTGTGGACATGTTTGCAGGAATCGGGTATTTTTCTTTAGGAATTGCAAAATATGCAAATCCAAAAAAAATCTATGCTATAGAAATAAATCCGGTTTCCTTCAATTATTTGGAGGAAAACATCAAACTCAATAAGTTGACCAGTATAATAACTCCAATCCTTGGAGATTGCGCTGAAGAAGTAGTAAAACTAGGAAAACAAGGAATTAGGGCTGATCGAATCATAATGGGAGTGTTCCCTGCTCCATATCAGTATATACAATCTGCATTATCTGTCGTTAAACCCAATACTCTAGATATCCACACAAAAATCAGTATATTTCTCGAGAAAACAGCAATCAAATCCCATTATAGTATTTACAAAGATCTAAACATAAAAAAAAACACAGTTCTTCATTTTGAAGGAGTTATTATGGGGCGAGATTTCACTGAATTTTATCAGAAAGTGCAAGATCAACTTCATCCAATGGGATATGAAAGTTCTATACTAGCAGTTCGATTTGTGAAATCATTTGGACCAAAAATGTATCACATCGTTCTGGATCTTGCAATGGGGTTGAAAAATTAGTCCAAAGCGGGATTTCCTATTTTTAGTATAATATATATTGATCTTCAACGTCCAAGTTATTATGAGCTCCGAAAATAAACACGAGAGAAATTTCGACAAAAACATTGGGACAACTTCTAATAGAATTGTTTGGATAGACATCGCACGTGGATTTGTAATTTTCTATATGATCATTACATTAATATTTCCTCACGATTGGTTCAC
>JAEOUK010000275.1 GCA_016839385.1 Promethearchaeota archaeon | reverse complement strand
ATATGTTTGTTGAACGAAAAATTAAGAAGGAACTGCGAAAAGCGAATCTGAGGGAAAATGACATGAATATTATCGTTCGAAACTTGTCAGATGCTCAGAAAAGTAGTAAATTGCCCAAAAAGAAAATTGATAGAATTGTTCATAATATTGTGACTGATGAGCTATATAGAGCCCGATTTTTGGCAAATCCAAAGGGTGTAATTGCCGAAGCTAATCCCCAACCATCTCCCAAAGGTAAGATTGAAGAAGCTAATCCGCAACCATCTCCTAAAGGTAAGATTGAAGAAGCTAATCCTCAACCATCCCCTTGAAAAAAATGTTATTTCTATTCTAGATGAGATACAAGACTTAATTTTGGAATATCCCGTAATGTCAAAAGCAATAGAGAAAATAAATAAGATTCATGAACCTGTTTGGGAGATATTTCGAGTTCCCATATTGAAAAGAGGTTAAAATTTGACAAATATATTCTTGTGGAACTAACTTTTATATTTCCATAAGTATCAAATTATTTTATGGAGTCTAAAACTAAACGTATCTTGTTTCCAACTATCGGGATTGCTATATCAATAGGAGTTATTATCACGATTTTATTCATTGACATTTTTTTTGAATGGCAATGGAACCAAGCTTTACGGGATGGATTGCCGAATACTGCTTATTTTTTCAGATTTGTTACAGAATTCGGGGGAACATTGACATACTTAGCAATTTTCTTTGCAATTTTTTGGGGGATCGACAAGGATTTTGGAAAATCATTGATTTCTGTCTATGTATTTGGAAGTACTATTAACTATTACGCAAAGGCAGCTATAAATTATCCCCGACCGCCTCAGTCCAATTGGATTCTAATTAGTGCGAGTCATATGTCCACCCCCAGCGGTCATGCAATGAGTTCCTTTACATTTTGGGGATATTTGGGGCAAAAATCAAAAAGAGTTATAACATGGGTAATTTCAATTGTCTTAATAGTATTGGTTGGGCTCTCAAGAATGTATTTGGGAGTGCATTGGCTTGGAGATATCCTTACTGGATGGTTATTCGGGTTAATTGTTCTTTTAATCGTGTGGATGCTTGAAGAACCCATAAAAACCTTCATGACAAAAATCAAACCTATATATGTCTATCTTGGCATTATAGTTCTTGGTGGTATAATGATGGGACTCACCCAATGGCTGTATCCACTATCTGATATCAATGATTTTGGTAGTGATGGGGGTAAAATAATTGGTTTAGGACTGGGCCTTTTACTTGAAGAAGCTTTTCTGAAATTTAAAATCGAACCCGTACAAGGAAAACGGGGCAGACGCATCCTTAGAGTTATGATCGGAATGATAACCTTTGCTTTCCTGTTCCTAGGCTTGTACTTATTATTAGACACTGATCTTTTCTATTGGGAAGCACTGCAATTCGTAATAACAATGGTATATGGCATATTTATCTGGCCATTGATCTTCACAAAATTGAAATTATAAGGAGGAGGTAGAAAAAACTATGGTAAAAGAAGGAGCGATGAAATACGGGGATATAATAATGTTGTGGGGTATGATTTTCACAATGATGGGATTATTGAGCATAATTCAGATGGGTATAATGGAAGGATTACCGGGTTTTATTTTGACAGGAGGAATATTTGTTGGAATTGGGATCATTGTCTTTATTGTTCTAATTCTAGTTGATAGAAATAATACTCGGAAAGAAGTATAATAATCAGTAGAGGATTCTGAAATCAGAGGGAGGGGTTGGCTGGGTTTCGATGATTGAGTATAAAGTTCGTAAATTATAAAATACTCCTCTTAGGCTAGAAAATCCAAAATGTCGATCTCGTTGGAAATTAGCTGCTCAAAATGGGGAAAGAATGATCTTAACTAGATCTATCCCCAGCTAATTTTCATTAGTTATACTTGTGGTCCAAACTTACTTTTCTGGTTGGTTTAGGTTTAGAAAGTGTTGATATAGTAGAATAGAATTTTTGCATAAAATGAAGTGGGAGATTCTGAAGTCGCAGGAATAGATCGATTAGTTCTCAATAATTAAGTATATCCTTCGTAATTTTTGATATATCCGATGGAAAAAAAGGGAGAGTATTAAAGTATCACATACTCTCGTTTATTAAAATTTGAAGATGGACTAACAACTCATCGCAAATTGCTTCGAAGTCATCACCCGTAAACCATGCATTCTTGAAAATCCCATTCCCAAAAATATCACCATTCTCATCGACTTTTAGTCCGGTCAACAACGGTTTGATGTCGTGTAGTACTTTATCATATGCTTCTGCAAATTCCTGAGACATTACTAATGTTCTTAATTCCTCAAGTTTGTTGATCATTGCATCTTTTCTGTTTTCAGCGGGATCTCCCCACTGCTCATCCGGACTTTCTTGGACCGCAATGATTAGCTGTTCAATTTCCCAAAGAACAAACTCCTTCATTTCTTCGAATGAGATCGAAAATCCACCCGTTGCAGCACTTGACATACTGTCTCCAATTCTATCAGTATCCGCATCCCAAACATCAATAAACACTATATGATCTCCGATATCTAAAGCCCATTCATTGAATAAAAGAATTTCAAAATTCGTTTCAGTCAATGTTGGTTCATAATAATACACTAGAACCCCATCAACGAAAACAGTGATTGAACCGATACCAGACATATCAAGGGT
>JAEOUK010000274.1 GCA_016839385.1 Promethearchaeota archaeon | reverse complement strand
GTTTTTCTTATTTTACTTTTTTGTAGCTATTGGATTGGTGATTAACGTTGCGTATCGGTTGATAAATATCGAGGAGTACATGATTTGGATGAATAGAATTACTGTTTTCTTTTCCACGTTTGCTATTATTTTTCTACTCGATTTTAACATGGTTATATATCATAGTGAGCAAGTATTTACTAGAAAAAAAGCATGGTTGAGTGTTATTTTTTGGATGATTCTTTGTTCAGGATTTTTCTGGATAGACATTCAAAACGGGGTTCAATGGGATTTTAATCCTGATGTTCCTGGAATACAACCTTATGAACTCAATCCTACTGCAGCAGGTATTCCTGCATGGAATACATGGTTTACTGTCTATTCACTGGTTATTGCTCAAGGCTTATTCATATATATAATAGTGGTTGCAGTACAAATTATTAAGAAATTCAGTGATAAACGTCTTAGGCAGAAATATATAAGTTCTATTATCGCAATCTTCCTATTTGACTGGATCTTAGTAGGAAATATGATTAATAATTGGACCTTGGTACAAGATGCTTTTGTTTATGCAACAATCCCATTTAGTAGGATATTCTTGTACACAAGCGTTTTAGTAATCCCAGCAGTTATACTACTATGGTTTGGTGCAAGAAAACGTAACTGAATCTTGAAAATGTTGAAAATCTTTTTTTAATTTATCTTGTATTTGATAATTTCCGTAATTTTTTTTAATTATTGCATGATACAATTAAAAATAATTACTACAAACATCAATGTTGAGTAAACTTTGGACCCGGCTGAAATACTATCATATTATGTCAATGGCTTTTTTATCATATTTCTTACAACTGGAGCACTAATTGTTCGTTTCCGGGATCCAAAAAATCCTTTGAATCGTTCTTTTTATAACGCTTATCTCTACTTCTCTCTTGGTTTTGTAAATATAATTCTCTTTAGATTGCTAGCTCCTGAAAATTGGAAAGGATTCTTTGCAAAAATTACTATTGGACTTATAATTTTTTCACAAATATTCCTTTTACAATTTAACTTAATTCTACTTGATGAGAAACGGTTTAATCGCAAGAAAAGATGGATTTTTGTTTTAATTTGGTTAATTTTTTGTTCGGGTTTAATATTACTTCACTGGTACGATGGATCTGGTTGGTTAGTCAATGGTGAGTATCCTTCTGGTGTTCCATATTGGTCAACAGTCTACACAATTTACTCTTTAGTGCTTTCACAAGGAATGTTTATTGTGATTTTAATATACTCGCGAATAATTAAAACGAAAATTTACAGTGATAAAATTAAATACCAACATTTTTCAAAGAATTTGGCCATTTTCTTCTATAATTGGTTTGTAGTGGGAAATATAATGAATAATTGGGATTATATGAGGGATAATGTTCCATGGTTTTCATTATTCATGTTCTATTCTACCTTCTTAATGGTTCCCGGATTGATTCTATTCTTTCTTTCAGTTATTAGGCCAGTAAAAGCAAAAACCGTTAATTAATTTTGAAATCCTCGGAAATTGGTTTTAATCTTCTATATTTTTGAGGATCGCAATATTTCTCTCTAACCAAAACTGCTTGAGTCGGACACCTTGTGTAACACCGCATGCACCAAGTGCAATTATTACTAAAATTAATTCGTTCTTTCATCTCATCATAGATAATGTTTTCCGTAGGACATTCTTTTACACACTTAAGACATTTTATACAACGCTTTGGATCAACAGAAAATTTTAAGAGAACATCTCCAACATATTTTTCAAAAATCCGTTGAAGTCCCCCTAAAAATCTACCAATTATTCCCCATTGAGCTCGTAACGTAGATCTTCCCTTTTCAATATCCATGAGTAATCTGTTCAAGACTTCTTTGGATTTATTCTTCCGTTTATTTAATTTCTTAATACTCACGGGATTGGCTTTGAATCCTGGTACACTTAAATTAGAAGTTAAAGCAAAATTCTTCGTCCATTTCAGTTGCCATATTGTTTTATCAAGATATTTTTTTATTATTAGCGCACCATCACCAGAAAAAAATAACATTGATGTAAGAACAACAACTGACTTTTTATCATCAATTTTGGTATCTTTCAAATCAGTTTTGAGAAATGTTTTCATAATTGCTGGAATATCTGATCCATAAACTGGATAGGCAAAACCTACAATTTCTGATTCCATTATGATTTTTTGAGTATTGAATTCACTTTTCTTCTCAATATTATAAAGAATTACTTGATGTTTATGCTGTTCCGCAATATTCTTAAATTGGTTGACTATCCACCATGTATTTCCGGTACCGGAAAAATAAAAAATCCCAATTCTCAATTTTAAGATTCTCTTCCCTAGTTAATTTTTTATCTAATATTGAATCCTAATAGAGATTATAGTCTTATCTAAAAAGAGGTTATGATTTTCATGAATAATACAATAAACACTATTAAACAACTTCATTCTGTTAGGAAATTTAAGTCCGAAAATATTTCAAATGAAGATATGGATCTGATTTTAGAATGCGCTGTACGCGCAGGAAATTCGGGGAATCGGCAAGTTTATTCCATTATAGTTGTCAGTGATCCCGCACTTTTGAAGAAATATTTCTATTCCGCTAATAAAGCACTGGTTTTTTTAGTTGATTTCAATCGTTGGATAGATTTAGCTAGACACTTGGATTTCGATATTGAAAGTTCAATAGATGGATTACGAGGATTTACTATGAGTAGCATGGACGCTATGTTAGCTGCTCAAAATGCTGCATTAGCTGCAAAAACTTTGGGAATCGACTCCTTATTCACTTCTAGTTTGCATAGAGGGGATTTTAATGAAGTTTATAAAGAATTTAATCTTCCCGAAAGATTTTGTTTTCCCTATTTATCACTTGCTTTAGGATATTCTGATGAACAAGAATCCTCATTGAAAGGGCGTGTCACAAATGGAGTTATTCATTATGAGACCTACCATTCCCTTTCGGATGAACAATTGGCAGAACAAATTGCTGAATATGATGATCCAGAAAACCATTTGAGTTTTGTGACACCTGAACAAATCGAAAAAGCTGGATTTAAGCATGCATTAGGCTATTATTTCGGAAAATGGTCTATTCCTGAACCAAACAAAAAGATTAGAGCATTTTATGATCGTTTGGAAAAAAGTGGATTCCTAAGAACGAAAGATTTCATCACTAACTCATAAAATTTTCTTTTAGAATGAGGATTGTTCGAGATTCAAACGTTTTCTTAGGACTTTGTTATGGATTTCAATAAACGAGGATTCTTTGTTTCTAATTGCTCCAATCACCTTTGGAAAATCTTGGTAATCATCAATTACATAACAGGGATTGTATTTTTTAAAATCATGTTCCAGGTCTCGATATTGATAATCGTCGTCAAATGCTCCTAAAAATAGTACACCTTCATGTAATCCCGCTTCACGTGCCCCTACGATATCTGCATATATAGTGTCTCCAACATGTACAATTTCTGAAGGTTCTAATCGAAGATTTTCTGCTAATATCTTGAACATTTTAGGATTAGGTTTCATTAGTTCTACTTCATCTGAAAATACTATGGACTCAATTAACTGATGAATTTCATAATGATCTAAGACTTTTCTCAAGGTTCTTCCTTTAGTTAAACCAGTATTGGAAACAATTCCTGTCTTTAAACCCTGAGTCTTAACATAATTTAAAGCTGTATCGACATTTGGAATCAATGGAGGTTTATAAGAAAGCAAAGCCGTAGTCACTATTTCTGAAAATGATTCTAGAAGGCTTTCTTTTAATATGGGTTTACCTCTCGAAAGATAGGTTGGTATTTCTGGAGCCATATGTTCAAATAGAAAGGGAATTTGAAAATGTCTGCTTGAAAAATCCACAAATCCTTGATCTTTTTTCATTTGAATCATTTTCTTTTTAGCTTCCAGCATTTTTGGAATAATCTCATCAGGTTCAATTGGAATTCCATACTGAGAAAACAATTTCTCCAATCCAGCTTTGCGCACTTCGTTTATCTTATCATCCAATTTCTTATCGATAGAGACAATGGTAAACCAAAAATCAAATGAAACAGCTTTAATCATAAGATAATATAAAAAATATGGCAATACATAAAAACGCTATATCTACTTGAATCTAAAATTGATTCAAAGTTAGTTCTTCTTCCAAAATTCATTTGCTGAGATTGGAGTTAGTGCTTTGGAGAATGGACATGCTTGAATGCATTTACCACAATCACTGCTATGTTCTATCCATATTTCGTAACATAAATCTTGATTGATATACCACTTTTTTGTGACTCCAGGGTTATTGGATGGACATTTTGTAATTCCATCTGGAGCATTCTCTTTCGAAATGGCTCCAGAATCACACGCTTCTGCACATAATTTACAAGTTGAACAGAATTTATTGAGAGAACTTATAAAACTGAAATCTGGTTTGTCTGGAATAAGTGGCATGTTTGTGAAAACTTTACACAATCTGAAACGCGGACCATAATTCTTATTGATTAAAAGTCCGTTTCTGCCTAATCCACCTAAACCTGCATCTATAGCTAATGGAATAGATAAACCACAATCATTTCCGCTGGGAATAGCTTTATAACCTAATGCACGAATAAATTGTGCTGTCATTGCAATTAGATAGGTCATTTTCGAATAGGCTAGTCCTGTGGAAGAGAGT
>JAEOUK010000273.1 GCA_016839385.1 Promethearchaeota archaeon | reverse complement strand
GTGTCCTACCTTTAAATTCAACAACTTTTTCTTGTCGAATTGACATCTCATCGAGATAAACTCCTGTCTTATCAGCTCTGAATTTGAGCTTAAAACCTCTCCAACATGCAGTAGATGCCATTTGGGGTTCAAATCCTTCACTGCAAGGATCGAATAAATCTGGACCATCTATTCCAACTATTTCAAATTCTTCATCATTAAACTTGAAGATATCGGGGATTTGACCTGTCAATGAAAACTCATCCTAAAATTAAGTTTTACTACAATGAACTACTTTTCATGTTAAATATTCTTGTTTAAAGAGAAGAAAAAAAAGGGAAGGACTTAGAAAAAAAGATTTGGGTCATAATGGAAATAATTAAGTTATGATTTAGAATTATATTCTTCTAGATCTGTTATTATTTTCCGGATCGCTTTTTGTATGAGATAGGTGTTTGATAAAATAGTCAAGGTACCATCTAACCATCCCAAAACAGTATTTACGGTAGGAATTCCAACATATTCCATAAAAGTAATATATTTATCCTCGTATAGCAACCAAATACATACTCTGCTACCACATTTTCCAGCTTCAAGCATGTAAGGTTGATGTATGACAACTCTGGTTGTGATTGGGTAGTAAATATCTTTTTGAATCACTTCTGTATTCACGTTTTTTACATTTTTAGTATTCTGTAGCAACAAATTCTAACTCCCTTGTTTTTTCGATTATTATCTTAGGAAAATTAGGTATTTCGTCAATACTTCGTGTTTTAATAAACCATGGTCTAAAAGCGCCATCAGATCTGATAAAATATTCAATTTCTCTTTTACGTTTGATGATTACCATTGCTAATTCATGATTTTCTGAAGTTTCAACATAATGAAGCTTTTTGTCCCTATCTTCATGATATATATCATATACAATTCTTTTCATTATGCTTCCTTCTCTAAATCCTTCCCGATGAAAGCCCTTCTCAAAAATTTCCTCCACATAACATCTTTATTCTCATCCTAAGCAAGAAATTTAAGATATTAAATGCTTCACGTGAACGCTTCACCGACATATAATATATTGGTTTTACACCATATAAATCATATGTCATACCAATACCCTTTGGCGTCAATATCTATACAATTGACGTCAATATGCAATAAATTACTTTGATTAAGATAGAATATATATTCCAAGTATTTTGAAGTGAGACCAAAACCTTATTAGTGATTTTCAAGAATTATTCATAAAATGACCATGGTTAATATTGATGAAATAGAATATGTAACTGAAACTACACTCACAATACGAGAAAGTAGGAGACGTACAACCGTTCCCAAAGAGATAGTGGACGCTCTCGGTTTTAAGAATGGGGATAAGATACGCTGGCTATTATTTAAAGATGGAAGAATTTTGGTCTCCAGAGTGAATAAAAAATGAAGGCTAATTAATTTCACAAACTACAATTCAAGCTGAATCTTATCTGCGGTACTCACATAATTCTTAAGGACTAACCATTTGAAAGAAGGTATTGGCTTGACTATATACCCAAAAGCCAAAATATCCCGTGTCAAAACTTCCTGTTGTATCGAAATACAAAGTCGAATTAATCCAAACTTGAATACGGGTAGATGAATATTCTATCGTCCAAGCGTATTGGACATTCCGTGTCCAACCGACATTTACCATATCAAGTAAGGTCTGTGTACCACTTGTGACATGGAAAAGGTTAATATAATCTTTTCCTGATGATGCAGCATCTCCCCAGTAAATTAGCACATAATCTGTCCCGATTCCATTATAGATGTCTCCGGGATCATATCCAAGAACACAACCCATAAAGTCGTTATCAGCATCCGTAGTCCACTCAATGAATGTGATAGGTCCAATTGTGTCAGGTACATTTGTGTAATATACAGTTGGTCCTAAATTGTTAGTAGATTGTGCTGACCGGTTGTCAGGTGTTACAATCCATCCTACATCATCCCCTTCCCAATCAATCAGTGTGTGGATAGGAAAAACAGATATGGAAAAAAATTGCGCAGAGATTTGAGCATACCCTGTTGTATCCACAGTAGCTATACTATCAGGGAAAACAATAATGTAAACTTCTTGTTCTCCATCCGAAATTCCATCATTTACTCCACTGATATTCACAGCGCATGGTATGCTCCAATTTCCTGATGAAAAAGTAAGAACTAGTACACTATTCACCGCATTATCAATGGTTGCTTCCTCAGTATCACTACTAACAACATTTATAACCACTTCTCCGATAGGTTCCGAATCTAAAACCACGGTAAAATTTCCAAAACCATAATTTTCATATAATGTTGTGATTCCCGGGGTGATTGTCATTCCCGCTGTGTCATCATCAACCACAGTAACTGTTAAATCTGTGGGATCAATTGCAGCGTATCCTGTTGTGTCTGTAGTAGCAGCTAGATTCAGATTAAGAATAATTTCTAGAATTTGGTCTCCATCATCAATGTAATCATTAATTCCAGTGAGATTTACATGTTGAGTTATATTCCAATTATTTGCTGTAAAATCCAGAGTGAGTATCCCATCAATTGCTCCATCAACAATAGCTCCGGAGATATCACTACTTGAGACATCAATACTAACTGTTCCGTTCGGTTGACTCTCAAGTACAACTGTAAAATTTCCTTTTCCGCCATCTTCTGAAAATTCAGTAGTTGCTCCTAATACAGTTACTCCTGGTTCTCCTTCTGGCGTTGTTTGATTATTTCCATTATTGTCATTTCTATTAAAATAGAGACTAATACTAATGGGAATAGCAGATAATCCTATGACAATCGTCATTGCGATCAAAAAAAAAAAGGCAGTTTTCCGTGCATTTATTGGTTTCATTTTTTTAACCCGAAAATTACTCAAAGAAATATTCCCATCTCTACTATTTATTTATTTGTCATATTTCTTGTTTTTTTTCGACAATTGACAGAAGATGAATAAAAAGGAAAAAAAACATATCATCTTATTAAAGAGAACTTCACATAGAATACTGAGTTCTTTTCTCGCAGATCTAGATAAAAAGAACACTAATTTTCTATTTTATCTCTTTTTCTTCTTTATTATTGGTTTATTCACAAAAATTGGGAATCAGATTCCTCATAGCTTTTTTTATCTTCATAAACTACAGCTGACCAAAGAAATCCATCAGCTGTAAAATGAGATATATGTTCTATTTTAACATTTGGATGGGAATTTATCCATGCTTGCACATCTTCTTGTAAAGATTGTGGTTTACTAGATTTAATTAAATCTATTTTCAGCATAATTTTATCACATTTAACATTT
>JAEOUK010000050.1 GCA_016839385.1 Promethearchaeota archaeon | reverse complement strand
TGTCTTCAATGATGATAAAACCTTGTTCTGCAATAATTCCAGAGGAAATACATGCATCTACTATGAATTTCCCTGCAATATTGAAGTTCATGGCTTGCTTAAGTATGTCAATTGCCTTTGAAATTGTAATTAGATCGCCTTTATAAAAATGTTCATTTATTTTTTGATTCCCAAATGATTTTCCCAAGATATTTTCATCGCACACCGCAATAACCTCATATTCCGGTTGTTTGTGCATTCTACAGTATACTTTCATTTTACTATAACTTGATGATTCTTCTTGTACCACATGCTTGGCATTGAAGCACATGGTTACGCCCATCCTTGACAATAACAGTGTCTGGTTTTCCACAAGTACTACAAATAACATATTCCTTACAATAGTTGGCAATCTGTTTATTTAATGAGGGTTTTTTTATGATACTCTTTAATACAGCGCGACCTGAAGAGTGTTGAATATCTCCTGCTGCTCCCAGTTCTTTGCAAATATGTTTAAATAGATGTTTTTCATCTTTTCGAATTTGTTCAATTAATTTTCTCCAATTTCGGATTATTGTGGTTTTTCCTTCATACTCGATATCTACTACGGGAATTTTCCATCGTTCTGTGGCTTTCACATCCTCAGGAATTTGCTCAATTCCCTTATCTAATAATCGCAAATATTCATCTTCATTCATAGAAAGACTCTCATTTCTTTTGTATTGTAGTAAATTCGTGGAAGGATTAAAATTCTGTGCTTTTTTGAAGAAACAATTGAATTTCAATGGATTAGAGAATGTATCTTATATGAAGCACCGTCAATGAGAACTACGGGGGGTATTTGATAGGGAAACCTGGTAGAGAACGTATGTGCATACGCACCACAATTCATCACAAGTATTCTATTACCGATTTCATTGACTGATGAGAAATTATAATTTTTTACTAGAATGTCTTCCTCCGAAGGTACAATTCCATAAATAGTGATTTTCTTATTATAATGGGATATTCTCTGATCTACGTTATAAAAACGAAGTGAATTTCGAGCAAATCGGGGGAGTATGTAAGTTCCAGCATTAACAAATAAATTAGAAGAATTTTCTGAAAGATAGATAATTTCCATGACAAATAATCCTGCATCTTCCACAAGATGCCTTCCAGGTTCGAGGCAAATACTTGGATTACTAATTCCATGATTCTCGAATTCATCTTTAATTAGAGAGAATATATCGTTTAGCTGATTTTCTTTAAGAGAACCTGCATTAGGTAGTCCACCTCCAATATCAAATAAAGTAGATGTAAACAATTTGTGTTTTTCTATCTTCTTTGCGAGTTCAATTATATATTTTGTATTTTTTTTATAGGTTTCATAAGTGTTAATTTGAGTTCCATAATGAGAATGAATTCCTTTAAAATTAATATTATTAAGTTGGGGTATGATTTTTTCTAGATGATTTATTGTAGAATCGTTTGGGGAAAACCCTAAATGTCCGTTAATTTTCGGTGCAGTAAACCGCAACAATGCATTGACTGTGGTTTTATGATTTTTTGCAATAGAATTAACCCTTTGAATTTGATCATCGTTGTATAAAACATATAATGGATTCTTTTCTTGAATTACAGATTCGATTAATGAATCGGGTAAATAAGGTCCACCTACAATTAGATTATCTGTATTAAAGTAATTCTGTTTTAAAAGGTTATATTCAAATTGGGAGATAAGTTCAAAAGGAATGTGCTGATTATTAATTTCATTTAAGACACATTTCATGTAATTTGCCTTGACTGAATATGAAAATCTAACGTGTTCTTTTCCAAATGTATTTTGAACGATAGATTGTAAATTTTGGATGTTTTGTCGTATTTTTTTTGCCAATATGATGTAAAAAGGAGGCTTTATTTCATGTTTTAGAGTATTTAAGGGAACATTATCTAATACAATACCATCACGTGTAGATTTTACAAAAGGATTCCCGAAAATTACTTTTTCCATAGGTGCAATAAAAGGGGATAGTTTCTAAAGTTTATAATAATCGATCAGATGTACAATGTTTTATCTTGTTCTACTGTTCCTTCTAATGGTTTATAGGATTCCAATTCTTTCTCCAATTTTTTCCGCTTCTCTTCTAAATCTTTAGATATATCTGTAACTTTTTTATTAGAGAATACTGCTTCAATTGGAAATTTATAATGATTTGCAACGAATTCCAACAGTTGAATTGATGCTTTCAGATCAGTAATTCCTTCACTAATACTCGGTTTTTTATCTGTCTCAGTTAAGAAAACGGTTCCATTTATTGAAAAACGAGAGTATGCTAAAGATGGAATTAACCCATTTGCCCCGATCAATACTGCCTTACTAATTTTCTGACATCTGTTATCAGGTGATATTTCATCAATATCGAAATCTTCGGTTTTTGTTACATAAATATTCATTTCATCGGTGTTTCTTTTTCCTGGAAGCGCTCCCAGAGACACTATCTCCTTAACACCTAATCTATACAAAAGTGCTGAGATTAAATCCGAAATTTCGTAAATCCCTTTAGGAGTCATAGCTTGTGCATCTGCTGTAACTAATATTATGTCTCTAATCTTGCGTTTATCTTTATATGCTAGAATCTCAGCTTTAGGGATAGAAAGAATACTATTATCAATAATAGCACCTGCTGGATAATCATAAAAAATGATATCACAAACTCGAATGGCGTTTAAAATCCCAATTAACTGATCTACCGCAAATTTTCCAATGTCTGCTATCCCTGGCATACCTAGTACACAAATAGGGTTATGAAATTGTTCTGTTGTAATGTCAATATATGGTAATATTCTAAAATTGTAATTGTCGGTGATATTTTTCGTCCATTCATACTGTTGCATGTTGATCATCCACTTAAATTAGGTATCTAACCTATCGTGCTCTTTATTGATCAAGTATGCACCAATATATCAATTGCCTTGATATGTGCAATATATCAAGATAATATCTCGATCTTAAAATAAAAAATTGAATGCTTACTCTACATCTGTCTTAAGTTGTGAATTCCATGATGAGTTTTTGTCTTAAGTTGTGATAAGGTAAAAGGGGAAAGGGAGAGATAATCTCCCTTTCAAGTTTGATAATTAGGAGGTGATCCAGCCGCAGGTTCCCCTACGGCTACCTTGTTACGACTTCTCCCTCCTCGCGTAACTTAAATTCGGATTGACCCAATGGACCAAGTCTCATTTATTCTACACTCGGATGGAGCGACGGGCGGTGTGTGCAACGAGCAGAGACGTATTCACCGCGCGATGATGACACGCGATTACTAGGCATTCCATGTTCACAAGGGCGAGTTACAGCCCTCGATCCCAACTGAGGCAGGGTTTAGAGATTACCTCCCCCTCACGGGGTTGAAACCCATTGTCCCTGCCATTGCAGCTCGCGTGTGGCCCGGGGGATTCGGGGCATACTGACCTGCCGTGGCCCGCTCCTTCCTCCGCCTTATCGACGGCAGTTTCCCTAGTGTGCTTGGCTATTCGCTCACTAGCAACAAGGGATGCGGGTCTCGTTCGTTGCCTGCCTTAACAGGAGACCTCTCGGCACGAACAGGCGACGGCCATGCACCACCTCATAGCCTGTCTGGTAAGGTCGTCAGACTGACCTTCATACTGCTGGCGCACCCGGTAAGGTTCCCGGCGTT
>JAEOUK010000272.1 GCA_016839385.1 Promethearchaeota archaeon | reverse complement strand
GTTTTTTTCTGTCACGTTTAATCTTGCTTGGTTAATTGCTTCTTCAGTGGCTGCTAGGGCATATTGCGCACACAAATCCATCCTACGGGCATCTTTTTTACCAAATATTTTCTCACCATCAAATCCTTTAACCTCACCAGCGATTTTAATTTTATAATCAGTGGTGTCAAATGCGGAAATTCTTGTTATCCCTGATTTTCCAGCAATGATGTTTCCCCATGATGTCTCCACATCATTCCCTACAGGACTGATACATCCTAAACCTGTAACTACAACTCTTTTCCTCACTTCTGGCTCCTTAAAAAATTTCTCAGTGGAATGACTTTCGAAAAAAACTTGGTTCGCGAGAATAATATTTCACGATATCCAGGATTTTTATTTTGCAATCCGACAAGAAACCGGTCTTCGATGCAACAAAAATTAAACCATAACAAACACTAATCCACATGCAAGAATAACACCACATCAATAGAAACGGTGCGGTTTTCTCGATTTGCCTTATAAAGGATTGAGAGTTCAATTCTCTCAACTTGATGATTTCAGATATTGAAAATCGTATTTATTACCAACCAAAATGATTATGCAACTATTTTTCTGTAAATTTGTCTAGCATCCTCTCGAAAACATAAGGAACTGCTGTGGAAAATGTGGACAATGAAAGACGCATTGACCACATTTCCCACAGCACTACAACGACAGCAACGACGATGTCATTTTCTCTTCTGCACCTTCAAAAGATAAATATTTACGGCCAATCAACCAGGTCTCACTCGTTTCCATAAGAACTGCACTGATCAATCGTAGGCAGGCTGCTTCATTTGGGAAGACCCCAACGACACGGGTGCGCCTTCTAATCTCTTGGTTGAGACGTTCCAGCAAGTTAGCTGTACGGATACGGCGCCGGTGGTCTTGTTGAAAGCTAAATACAGCCAATCCTTCAGGGATGTTTGTTTCCATCCAATCAGCCAGCCTAGAAGCGCTTTGGGCATATTTCGCAATCGTTCTAGCCAACCAAGCTTCTGCCGTAGAGCGATCCGGAGCATTAAAAATGGTGCGGATGTCATTATGCACTTCATGTAACATGCTTTTGCGAGGCACGTATGCTTGTGCATTTCGCTGCAGATGAAACTGGCAACGCTGCCAGGGAACACCTCCGAAAACAGCCTGACGAGCTGCTCGTAATCCGGTGTGAGCATCACTGATGATCAATCTGACACCTTGAAGCCCTCGCTGCACCAGGCTTTGTAGAAAATCTCTCCAGTGAATCTCTTGCTCATTCAGGGCTACAGAGACCCCTAGGATCTCTCTCCGACCTTCCCAGTTCACGCCTGCAGCGATTAGGACGGCTGCATCTCGCATCTGCCCATCCATACGGACCTTTTCGTAGCGAGCATCAAGATACAGATACACATACTCTCCCAAAGGTCGGTTCCGCCAGGCTTCAAGGATCTCATCCAGCTGAGATGCAGCTCGACTGACCTGGCTTGATGATATAGCAGCGCCGCACAACTGCTCCGTGATTGCCTTCACTTTGCGAGTGGACACTCCTTGCACATACATCTCTGCAAAGGTCATTGTCAAAGCTCGTTCGCTCCGTAAGCCCTTCTCTAAAGCTCCCGGATAGAAGTCTCCTTCTCGTACTTGCGGTATGTCAAAGGTGATATTTCCTACCCGGGTTTGCACGGTCTTTGGCTTGTAACCATTGGCATATCCCTGGCGATCTGGTGTTCGTTCATACGGACCCGCTCCGAGATGTTTCTGTCTCTCAGCTTGCATGGCTGCATTCACCAGGATACGGATTAGTTCTGGCAAGAACTCTGTTCCTTGCTTACTGATCTGTTCCAAATATTCGGTTGGTAAAGTAAAATCTTCTTGGTAGGTCATGGTTCTCTCCTTTCGGTTGATTTGTCGCTTTCGAAAGGATACCTTGACCTACCACTTTAGGACAATTACTAATTTACAGAAAGAATGATACACCTACGGGGAAAAAATTTGAAATCACGATTTTGAATTAATTCAAATGATGAATAAGCATTCTATTATCTATAAAACATGAAGATGATTTTAGTATAGCAAATGGTACTTATAGTCCGTGGACATAAAGGCGACTTAATTATATATATGAAATCATTATGGATAAAAAAAATCAAAAATTAATAAAAATTGGAGAAAAAATCCGGAAACTTAGAGAAAAGGACAATTATTCCCAAGAAGAATTTGCAAGGAAAGCAGGGTTGGATAGATCATATTATGGGGGAATTGAAAGAGGCGAAAGAAATATTTCAACGATAAACCTAATAAAAATTGCGGAAGCATTCGATCTGGAAGTTGGTGAGTTATTCCCCCCAATGGAATTGTTGAAGAAAGAATAATAGATTTATAAATTTAGGAAGAGGGAAAAATGCCTACATATAATTTAGGTCAGAAATATGAAATTAAAATAAGAGAAATTTTAAAGCAACAAAGAATATTACCGAATAATTTATCCGGGAATGATGCTGGATTTATTCACAAAGGTAAAGATTATTTTATCGAAGTCAAGAACAAAAGAGCACCGGATTTTGGTCAAAGAGGGTTAAAATGGAATCAAGAAAATGGATGGGAATGGAGAATAAAAGATGAAATATCTGATTTATTTGATGAATTTGGTGCTAGAGAAAAAATAAACAAAGATTTCATCCCACGCAGACACACAATTCCACAAGAAGAGTTAACAATTCGAGATAAGCAATATGATCAAGAAAAAATAAAAAAATCAGGGATTACTATTGATGATATTAATCCTCTATATGAATACTATGCAGAAAAGGATTGCTATTATTTACAGATAGAAAGAAAAGGATTTTATTACTTAAAAAAAGATGTTGCGAACCTGAAAGTTCCACAATTCAAAGCAGATTTAACATTTCGACTACGAGCCAAAACACACCACAGAAGTCCGATTTATGCATATAGTTTTTTTGCAGTACTTAACGTTTATACAAGAAATATTACAATATCAGATTATGATCTTGAAGAAATTGTTGGGAAATTTCCACCGATAGAAAAAAATCAAGCAGATATTAGTTAATCTGAATGAGAATCAAATAAATCTAATTGATCATGGGGTGCTTTTATTTTTTGAGCAGTATGCTTAGAAGGCCAATATTTATTTAAATTCTGTGTAAAACGATAATAATTTCTATGGATGGAAATATCATCACTAGATCTTATTTTTTTTATTCTATTCATAACGTGTTTTGCATTAATAGGATCGATTTCAATACCAATCGAATTTCGAACTAGTTGCTTTGAAACGACAAGTGTTGTTCCAGTTCCAGCAAAAGGATCAAAAACTAAATCTCCAACACTTGTCGAAGAAAGTATAATTCTCATTAATAAATGAACAGGGGATTGTTGCTTATGAATTCTCTCTCCTTGTTCATCACGTAAGGGTTCGTTACCAGCAAGATAACCCGAAGTCAGTTCTCGAATATCATCCCATACATCAGTTAAAAAAATTCCATTCGGTCTACGATATTTCTCAGTTTCTAATAATGGAGGATCAATTCGAAGTTTGTTAAATATCCTCGGGCGATTACCTTTTGTAAAAAATGCAATAATTTGATAGTGTTTTCCATATCGGATGTTGCTTGGGATAGCAGAAGTTTTTTTCTTCCAAATAATTAGATTCTGAAATGTCCAGCCAGAAGAATCTAAAACATCAAATACAAACTTAGAATTTTTTTCTCTCTGCATAAAATAAATCGCCGCACCTTCAGAAGATTTGTTATAAATTTGTACACAAATAGATCTCATCCAATGCCAATATTCTTTTGGTTCCATACTATCATTATGGTTCCTATATTCTTTATCTTGATTGAATGGTGGATCTAAAAATGTGAGGTCAAAACTATTCCCCTTATAATTATCTAAAAATTTTGTACAATTCTGGATAAAAATCTGGCAAATCATATTTCAAATCCTAAAACAAAGATAATACCTTTAATTTGTAAAATGTATTTTCTTTTTCAATAAATTCATGATCAATTAATTCTTTTAGAAGTGGATCCAAAGAAACGTTCGAATCAATTGCAATGAGTTTACTTACCAATTCATCATATTTTAATTTTGATTCAGAAAGATAATAAAGGATTAGTGCCATTAAGAAATCTTCTCTTTGGACTAATGACCGATTTAATGAATTCATTAAACAATTCGTAATTTTTCCAATTTGTAGTGTTACTCTCTTTACCTCAATTTCTTCATTGATAATAAATCTAGAAAATAGAAATTTAACTTCTTGACGAGATCGAAGACCAAAATAACGAGTAAAAATTTTACCAATATCAGATTCTAATCTTGTAGAAAGAATATGAGAGATATCAAGACAATTGAAGAATATAGAATCGAATATCAATTTTGAAGTGTTTATGATTTCCTTCGAGGTGGAGACATAAATCGTCTCAGTATTTGCTCGCCATAATTTTTTTGTATTATTAAATCCTAAATTCATCTTATTAAGGTTAATCGAACTCACAGCG
>JAEOUK010000271.1 GCA_016839385.1 Promethearchaeota archaeon | reverse complement strand
TTTACAAAAATTACATCGAAACAAGCCGTTTGTAGTTGTAGGTACATTTAATAAAGTCACTAGCTGGATATTACGCCGTATTACATCCCGCAAGTTTGCAATTAAGACAATTGGTTCTGTAAACCGAAAAATGTATGGAGAAATTTAAAACAAGTTTATTTTTTTTTCTTAAAATACCAATCTTTGTATTCCTGCTGTTCTCGTTGATGTTTTTCTTCTTTTGTTTCTCGATACCGTGAGTCATCCCACTCATCTTCTATTTCTCTCTTAGACAGAGCAAGTCCACATGCTTGACATACATATTTCCTTAATTGAGGATCAAATTCCATTTTACCCGTACATTCAGGACAAGTTGGCATAGGATTAGGAGGAATTGAGAAAATATATCTCTGTGGTTAAAGTTCGATTTTTAATACTTCAAATTGTTGATTTATTTTTACGCTTAAGTTTAGGGAATAAGAATAGTAACAAAGTCACTCCTATCACGTAAATACAAGCTGTTACAATGAAATTCAGTCGAAAGTTGTATGGTTCAACATCACCTACTAAGTACCCTCCAATTACAGCTGAAAAATTCCAAAATAAACCCCATGCAATAGTTTGAATACTGTTTACTTTTGCCCGATGTTTTTTCGGTACAATTTCCATTAAAATAGAACGACTTAGGGGTTCTCCCGCGTTCATGAAACTTCCTCTCATAATAAAAATAGGGATTAGTATCCATAAAGAGGGATAAGTAGCAATAATGAATAAACAAATAGTTGCAATTGATTCAAATGCAAAAATCATTTGGATTCGTCCTTTTGATTTTGACAATTTTTGTACGGTAATGCTTGCTAAACCTGTAAAAATTGCTGTAAAACCCATAATAAGGGAAACTGAAGCAGGACTGAGAAAATATTGTTCTTTGAAAAATGTACTAAAGTACTTTAAGGTCATTCCAGCCCCTATTCCAATAATCAAACTGCTAGAGATCAAAATAGAAAAAATTTTGCGAGTACTGCTTTGGTTATAAATCGTATCTTTTTCATTTTCAAATAATTGCGGATTAATTTCACTTTTCTCCCCCATATCTCGGCTATCATTGAAGAAAAACATAGAACCTAATGCAATCATTTGAATTATAATTCCAAATAGCATCACGGTTCGTAAAATGGTTATTTCCCATTCATCACCTAGAAAATAAAATAAAAGCGCACCAAGAAAAGGTCCGATCGAAGCAGAAAGTTGGCGTACAAGATGAAGAATTGTATAAATTCGTGGACGACTTTCCGAAACAGTAGAATCAGCAAGCAGAGCTTCTAAACTTGGTCGAGTAAATCCTTGATAAATACCCCATAATGCCAAACTTGTGTATATCGCATAGATATTCGAGAATATGATTAAGGTGATTACACTTAAAAATCCTAAGACTGCTGCAATTTTCAAAAAAATATCTCGTCTGGATTTATCTGCAAAATAACCGACTGGAATAACAGTTATGGTCATGGCTATGCCCATTACTCCTGCAGTCCATCCAACAGCGATATTTGAATTGTTCTCGAAAAGATAAATATACATAGAAAGGGCAGTTCCACTCCAAATTCCTTGACCAATATTACTAAAAATACTAAATAAAAAACCTAATCGGATATTATGGTTAAGGTTCTTTATATTCTGTCGTAATCCCACTTATTATAAAACTCTCCTAAAACTAGTTGTTAGGTGATTGCTTGTGAAAGTTTATTTTTTAACTTATACTCTCATCTTAAAACTAATCTTAGAATGCAATTATTTAGGCGAATTTCAATATTATATAGTTAGACTCAATTGGTGGTATAGTAAATGTCTGAAGAAAAAAAAGACGATGTTGAAATTGTGGATATCTCCGATGAAGATGATGAATTAGATCCTGAAGAGATTAAAGAACTTGAAAATATCATCGAGAAAGTTGCAGAAGATTCAGAAACAAAGGAATTAGACAAAGAACGAACCTCACCTGCCGAAGAGGAAGAAGAAAAAGAAGAGGAAGAGGAAGAAGAATCTGATATAGATTTGGATTTTGAGGATGTGGAAGAGGGGGAAGAGGAAGAAGAAGAAACCGAGGAAGTAGATGATGATGAGACTTCTTTAGAAGAAAATGAAGAAGTAAACGCAGAAACTACAGAAAAGAAATCAGGCACACCTACCATAAAAGCTGAGGATTTAGTTAGTCAAGAAGGAGAATCACCAACAGAACCCGTAGTAGACAAACCTCCTCACATCACAAATCATGTAGTACCACAAGAAGAATGTTGGTTATTGAAACGTAACAAGACTGGATTCACTCTACCAAAAGAAATTAGGGATAAAATACATCCAGAGCAAAATTTCGCA
>JAEOUK010000270.1 GCA_016839385.1 Promethearchaeota archaeon | reverse complement strand
GAAAAGAAATTATTCATATTCAAATAACAATTACGCTTATACAGCAATCTTTACAATTGTGTTGCCGTTTATTGAGAGATGAGTTTTCTTAAAATTAATTTGTAACTTCATATTCGAAATATTTTTCTTGATTGATGATTTGTATATCATTTTTTTGCTAATTAAAAAATAATTAATTCATCTGATAGTTTCTGTTCGAGGATTTAATTTAGCCACAAATTTCACTAATTATGCGAATTTTCCTGATATGGATTGTGATTTCGATCTCTTATTACTAACTTCTTTGTGATTCTACTGGTTTTTTTATTATGTTCTCTTTATTCTAAAAAATCAAATACATTTTTTTCTATCATAAACAAAGAAATATTGGGTGGTTATATAATAAATGAAATTCACTTTTTAATAGATTTCGATTGATATAATTCTTCGAGAATCAGATTCTATGGGGCATTATCTGAAGAACATTTTACCAATTTGTATAAGGTTATGTTGTTTTTATTAAACAATTCTTCACCACAATGTTTTTCTAACGCTAGCATTAGTTTGCGATCATGGTCCCAAAACTGGTAATCCGTATTTATCCAATTTGGGTTATCAATTATGTGTGAAATTCCCAATTTAGATAATTCTTTGACAAGTAAACCTGGATCTTGATATTCTTCAAATTTAATTACTCTTTGTGAGTATGGGTGCCCCCAAAAATAGGGAATATCGAGGTAGTAACCACGGTTCTCAAATGGGAGAAGAAGGATATTTGAATCTTCCGGTAAATTATGATTCGAATACTTGATTAAAGGATAGATATCCAATTGAGATTCTAACCATTGTTCTCGCGTAATCTGACCAGTTATGTAGGGCAATCTTTTTAGGAAAAGCCCAACTTCATTTATTTTTATCCAAGGCCAGTCAATCAGAATTACAAAAGACAATACAAATATTATAAATAAACGGATTCGTTTTTTAGAATTTATTCTATAAAAATGCTTAATTATGTAAGCACTGTTCCAAGCCATTAAAGGGGTAATTGGTAGCAGGTAACGTAGTTGCAGACTTGCAAACAGAAACCAAGCAATGAAATACAATAAACCAACAATTGTGTTTGTCTTGATCCATGAAGGTCCAGAAAATAAAAAGAAAACGCTAATAAAAAAACAAATGGGTAAGATTACTCCCAATCCACCGATATAACCACCCAAAATATGTGGTTGAATCAACATTAAAACCAGGGTTTTTACTAGACCAACAATATTACGTGGAAGATTGGGACTAAATAAAGACATTTGCATGAATGAGTGATAGTCATCACCCAATGAATCCCAGTTCAACCCATTAAAAATTGAATAACCAAAAGGATAGATCGGATTACCTGTGAAAAAATAACTCTTCGCATACCATGGAATCACAACAACTAGCGCAGATAGACTAAAAGAGATACATATTTTAAATAAGGTTCGCTTATTTTTGTTTGCAGATATGAGATAATGACATAAAATCATGATCCCAAATATTAAAATAAATGCAGCGCCGGTTAATTTTGTACCTGCAATGAAACCAGTACATAAACCACAAAGAATTACCCATGAATTTTTCTTGTATTTTCTCCAGTACTCAAAACAAACCAAAGCGGCTATTCCATATAGACCCATTGGTACATCAATCAAACCTGTCCCAGCTAGGCGTTTAGTTAAGGGGATGGTGATGAACAATGTAGAAGCTAATAAACCAAGATAAATATCAGCAAATTTATAACCAAAAAATACTAAACCAAATAAAATGAGGATCGTCATTGCAAGCATCATCAAATGTGGTGCTATGTCAGTTTCAAACATAAGTGCGATGGAAAATAACATGGTGCTGTTCAGTGGCCAATTCGAGGTGACAATAGTTGGAATATAACCGATTTGGGTACCTTGAACATAAATCTTAGCTAATGCTAGATGGTATGCAATCTCATCCCATTCGTGGGGAGGCATCAGTGCATGTGTAAGAAATATCCAAAAAACGGTGCTGAAAATTATGAAAATGATTATTATGATTGGAAAATTTATCTTCTTTTGTTCAATCAATTTGATTAAAATTAATATTTTAATATTCTTGACTACCCTATAAATACCAAAAGCAGCAAATATAAGGATTATGGTAATAAAAATGTGAACTTTATGGAAACCAAGCATTCCCAAAAACAAGGTTGCTAATGAAAGAAATCCCAAACCAATTATTCCGGATACCCAAATATCGGTAAGGAAATCGTTAATCTGAGAATTTATAATATATATATTGATGACAGACCCTAAACCTAATGCAGCAAATAATATTGCAAGCGTAATTGAGGTGTTGTGAAGAAATGTAAAAAATGTCATTAGTATTATTGTTACTTATTGATAAAAAAAGTAAAGCTAAAGCGAAATTACTTTAATAATTGAGGATTACGAAAAATTAATAAAATGCTTCAAAATAACTAAAATGGTAATTGATCTACTATTTGTTGATTATCGTAAAAGAGGGCATAAGATATATTTTACAATTGTGATATTACCATAACTATGATTGGAGAGAAATCATATAATTTATTTAGAAATAAGGATTACTTAAGCCATCAATACATTTTCTTGTTTTTCGAGTTATTTAAAAAATAATTTTTCACTTTGATTCCCAAAAAATCTGACAAAAATATTTGGAAATGACATTATTTTCACTCTGCAAATATAATTTGAAATCAAATATAACCATTATCTACATAAAAGAAAAACCATTGCAAATAATTCGATTGATCAACTCATTGATCATTTTTCTTTTTGGTACAAATATCTTCCTGACGGTTTGAATTCTTTTATAATACTACTTGTGGTGAAAATGAATATAATTATCAGACAAAAAATTAAGAATTTTCATTTATTCCTAGATGGATGGATTGGAAAGAAAATATGTAGATCACCCTCCATAGGAGAAATGTCAACAAAGCCACACAATCGGCTCCATCCTAATAATTTTAAATGGTTTTCATATTCGAAATATTCCCATTTTTCTCAATTCCTTGTCCATCCAAAATATGATAATCAATCACCGAAAACTTGCGATCTGAAGGTTTACCAAGACAGTTTAGTTTTTACATTTATAAAAGATAATATTCCAAAGGGAGCCCGGATTTTAGAAATTGGAGGTGGTGAATCCAGAATAATATCTGTCTTAAAAGATCAATATGAGATATGGAATTTGGATAAACTCGAAGGTGAAGGATATGGCCCAACAAGGCTATTTGAGATGGAAGGATTTAAATTGGTCAAGGGTTACATTGGAGAGTTATTATCTGAGCTTCCAAATAGCTACTTCGACTTGGTATTCAGTATCTCCACCCTTGAGCATGTATCAGATGATGTATTATCGATTGATGCCATCCTGAACGACATTCAGCGTTTACTAAGACGAGGTGGTTTCTCCCTTCATTGTGTTGATGGTTTATTTCAATCAAACAGAATAATTGTTCATGGTATAGTAAATAGGATTTATCAATTGGGTTGGGTCCAAACTCCAGCCATAACTTTCGAAGAACTCTCTAGGGATGATGATTTATGGTTATTGTCTCCTTATGCATTTTATACCCGTTGGTATCATATCGTTAACAAATCAATGAGAAAGTTCGGGTACCCTTTCTCCGTTAACACCCTGTGGCAAAAAATAACGTGATCCTCATTAAATTAGGGAATCTTCTTGTTCGGATAAAAGAATTATTATATAGATACTACCGAAGTTCATATCAATCTGCTATCCTACTTGGATTTTCTTCATTTCTTGCTCAATTTATGATGATGCTATATGTGGTCCTCATAGCAAAATGGTTAGGAGCAGTCAATTATAGTATTATCGCCGCATCTTATGCAATAGCATCGATTACCTCGGTTTTTTATAATTGGGGATTTAACGAGTGGTTGATGAGATTCGGATCGTTAAGTGTTTCACCTAGACATTTAGGTGGTAGTGTAATACTTTTTAAATTTTCGGTGGGTATCATTTGGAGTATGATACTGTATTTCGTGTTACCTTTATGGAATCCAGATCTTTATCTACCCAATTTACTCGTTTTAATTCTAATTGATGTTTGGTCTGATGGGATATTTAATACTTTGTTGGTCATTCTGTTTTGTGAGACTCAGATCAATAAAGCTTCATTTCTCTTGGTAATTTCTAGAACCCTACGATTGATAGGTGGGATTGCTCTGATTTTTCTTGAGATAAAATCTGTAAAAATCTTTATTTCTGTACGTTTACTATCCACGCTATTTGTTTTTTGTTTATCTTGGTATTTTGCTAAACCAGTAATTAGTAGGAATAAAGGATTAGCATCATGGCGCTTGTTCATGGAAGCTGCAACATTTAATAGTTTTGAATTTTTAGCAATTATCTATATCCATACAGATGTAACTTTGCTTTCATTGTTTTATCCAAACCGTGTAGTCATTTCAAATTATTCAATTCTTATCGGTTTATTAAATGCAATTATGACATTACCTATGAATATATATTACATAATACTAGGTTCAATGGTGAAAATATATAAAAATAATATATCGCAGTTTTTTGTTAGTATTCGAAAAGTAAAAATAGGTTTTGCGTTATCAGGCATGATGATGTTTATTGGGATGATAATCTTAGGAGTTCCTGTTATAAAATTGGTACTAGGAGAAGGATATAGAGAGAGTGGGGAAATCTTGATGATGCTCAGTCCATTGATTTTATTAAAAACGGTTAGTCAAGGTTTAATTACTTATCTAGTAGTTGTTGGATTGCAATTCCACAGGCTAATCTCACAAACATTTGTGGTTATATTTAAGTTAGGTTTTGGTATTTTAGTGGTAATTCAGTGGCAAGTTGTTGGAGTAATCGCCATTCACATCATTTCAGATTTATTTTTCTTGATTAGCTGTTTATATTGGGTAATAAGACATTATTACTCTTATAGAAAATCGATAATGCAATGAAGATATTGATGTTATGTTTTAATAAAATAGGACATGGAACCTACCTTAGAGCATATGAATTTGCCAGATACTTGGTGATGAAGAGACATCATGTGACTATTATGGCTACATCATCGAGCCAAATAATTGCTGTGCGAGTAAGATATGAAAATGGAATTAGAATCGTGGAAACGCCTGATATTTTCCCTGGTCCATTACAATCTGGTTGGAATCCCCTGAGTGTTGTAATCCGAATAAATTGGTTACGTAATCAAGACTTTGATCTTATCCATTCATTTGAATCTCGCCCAACATGTGTTTATCCTGCTATGTATCTGAAGAAAAAAGGTATTCCATTAATCTTTGATTGGTGTGATTGGTTTGGTAGAGGTGGGTCGGTAGAAGAAAGGCAAAATCTCTTAATAAGATTTTTATTAAGACCAATTGAAACCTATTATGAAAATCACTTCCGACCTTCCGCAGACGCAAATATTGTAATTAGTAAAGTCTTACATAAAAAAATGAGAGATATATATAGTACATCAGATAACAT
>JAEOUK010000049.1 GCA_016839385.1 Promethearchaeota archaeon | reverse complement strand
GATTGCGTTCCTTAATTCCGGAATACCTGCACTTGGGGTATAGTGGGTTCGATTTGATCTCAAGGAATCAATTGCAGCATTTTTGATATGTTCAGGAGTATCGAAATCAGGTTCTCCAATAGCAAAAGAAATTACATTATTTTGTCTTTCCAGAGGAAAATTTTCTATTTGTTGGAGAACACTGAATGCCATCTCAGTTCCTAAGTTTCTTAAGCGTTCTGCATATTGCATCGTAATAGACACTCTAATTTTAGATATAATGAAAGAAAGATTTCTTCTCTTAAATTTCAATGCCTTAATTTAAAATATAACAGATAAAACTGAATTTGATAAGACTCTAGATACTAGAATTTTCATTTTAGACGGAATAATATACATCAGCTAAGAAATTGATAAAGAAACAAGATTATTTTTTCATCAAATATTTTTTCTTTGGATTTATTATTTCGGTCCCTGCGTGTAATTCATCTTTAGTAATTAGATCTTGCTTTGGGTTGATAATTTGCTTGTTTGGATCATCTGAAGAGGAAATTAGTGGTTCAGGATGACTTATTGGTTGGATTGTGAGATCGGGTAGATGTAATTTAGAGAGATTATCTTTTATACGTGGTTTTGGACCAATTAATTCCATATTTTTCATATCTTCAACCAATTGTACTGGAGGTATATTTCTCATCTCCATTTTACATAATTGGCATGTTTCTCTCTGAAATCCATGGGTACAAATATCCATATGGTAATGAAATACTTCAACCTTAAGAATTTTATCTTGGAGAAATATAGGAATCACTTCTAAGAATAGTTGCATTTCATTAAGTGTTTTATTGAATAATCTACTATCTGATTGAATAATTCCATCCAAAATTTCGACGAAATTGATCGTTTGATAAAGAAATTTGTGAGTTTTAATAGAATCGAACCAAATATTTTTATTTTCAATTAACGTAAATGTTCCTAAGATAGTAAGGAAATCCAATTTTTTCTAAAAAACAAACAGAGGGTTATAGAAATCTTGATGGAATTCATCAGTGAGAATCTAGTATTTAAGTTGAAAGGTGCTCCTATTTCAATTGATTACCAATATCAAGACATGGGGCAGCTTTTTGTGCAAGAATCGAAAAATCCTGATAAATTCAGTATGTTAATTTCAAAACCGTCTGAAACATTAAGTCTCAATCTTCCGTACGTAACTAATATGAGCTTTCATGAATATTACCCCTATTTAATATTGCATACAGGAGCAAACAGGAAAATAGCATTCAGGTCCTCACACATTCAATCCATGTATGTGTCTCAGTCTGAAAGTCGCGGTAAAATTAATCTTACCATAGATTATGAGATCAGACATCCAAGTAAGGATATTCTGCAATTTTTTGGAATAATTCTTAGTGATTGGATCAAAGTTCGATTGCGGTTCCGAAATTATAAAGAAAAAATGATTTCTCAAATCTACGATTTGCTTAATCCAGGATTACACGAAAAGGATCAAAAAAATCGATGCAAAGAATGTAAATCCCTCAAAAACCGGGTGAAAACATCAGACGCGTTAATCTATGAAATCGAGGAAATTTGCCCTAATTGTCTAAATTCATTATCAACAAAAATAGGACAGGTGAAGAAGCAAGTAGAAGCTTTAACCACTGATTACAACCAATATTCACAAATACACGATAGTTTGATTAAAAAAATCGACTCTATTATTGTTAGTAGTATCAAACATCAAGATGATACATCCAAGTTATATTTAGGATACTTGAAGAGTAAATTAATGATAAACACAGTGCAATTCCACAATCAAGGATTACAAGCAATGAGTCAGATTTTTGAGTTGATTTCTGACTATGAATATTCAACACACCTTAATTTACCTCCCGATTTTGATGAAGATGTTGAAAATAGCCTGATTAATGGATTTATGCAAGACAAGCGCGCAGTAGAAGCTTTAAAAATCGCAGAAGTTGGTTATGACTTAAATCGAAAATCACAAAATACCTTTAAAATGGCAAAATCGCTTAATAGATTAAGTGAACTTTATTTATCACTAAACCAATATGATGATGCTCAAGAATGTGCTGAACAAAGTTATGATTTACATGTAAAAAATAGATTTACAGGAAAATCCATGGAAAAATCAGCAGAAATCTTAACGAGAATTTACAAAATTAAAAATATGGATGACAAAATTCAAAACGTAAAATTATACCGTTTTTTCAATGAATAATAACTGCAAACATGAATTTCTTCTTTAAATAATTTTTTCAATAAAAATGTCTTGAATTCTATCAAATAATTTCTTATTCTGTCTTAAAATTCGCTCGAGGGAATC
>JAEOUK010000269.1 GCA_016839385.1 Promethearchaeota archaeon | reverse complement strand
CCACAGATGCTATCGAAAAATATGGAACAGGATGTACAGGCTCAAGATTTTTGAATGGAACCCTTGATTTGCACAAAAGATTGGAAAGTGAACTTGCACAGTTTATGCAAAAGGATGGTGCTATTTGTTTCAGTACAGGAATGCAAGCGAATCTTGGCACTATTGCTGGGATCACAGATAAAGGAGACCTAATCCTTAGTGACGAAAAAAACCATGCTAGCATTATAGATGCCTGCCGATTATCGTATGCAAAAACGAAAGTATATGAACATGATAATATGGAGTCACTAGAGAAACTTTTGAAAAGCTCTCGTCGAGGAAAATACCGAAACATATGGATAATTACCGATGGTGTATTTTCAATGGAAGGAAACTTAGCTCAGATTGATCGAATCGTTGAATTAGGCGAAGAATACGATGCAAGAGTAATTATTGATGACGCTCATGGAATTGGTCATCTTGGAAAAGGTGGAAGAGGTTCAGTAAGTCATTATGATTTATTAGATAAAGTGGATATTATTGTAGGAACATTTTCTAAATCATTTGCTTCAATTGGAGGCTTTTGCGTTGCAGAACAAGATCTTATAGACCATCTTTTTCATCATGCGAGATCTTTAATTTTTAGTGCATCCATTCCACCAGCTGCGGCTGCGGCTGCTTTAAAAGCTGTACAATTATTTCAAGGTCCTAAAGCTGATGAAATGCGTGTCCAGTTAATGGCTAATACAGCTAGATTTCGCGAGGGGGTGAAGAAAGTCGGTTTCCGGACAATTGATGGAATTACACCTGTCGTACCATTAATGATTGGGGATGTGTTGAAGATGTTTAAATTCAACAAAGATTTGCTTGATGCAGGTGTATATGTCAATCCGGTGGTTCCTCCCGCAACTCCGGAGGCAACAGTTAGAACTAGTCTCATGGCAACCCATACTTCAGATGATATAGATGAAGCAATCGAGGTTTTAGAGAAAGTAGCCATCAAAAATCGAATTTTGAAGAAAAACGGTAAGAATGGAAAAAACGGTAAGAATGGAAAAAAAAATAGTTTATTATAATCCTCCTTTTCTACACTCTATTTTTTAATAACCCTTTAACTCTAAATTTTTAATGAAATGAGAGGTAATAATCCGCACTAAAGGAGATTTTCGATGGCATCTGATTGGACTCAACTCAAATTTAGTGAATTACCCGAAATGCTAAAACACTGGGTTGAGGTTAAAAAGCGATATCCAAATTATATTCTTGCATACAGAGTTGGGGATTTCCTAGAATTTATGTATGATGACGCTGTTAAAGTCTCAGAGAAGATAGGTTTAACATTAACCCGAAGAGGTAGTGAACCAAATAAATATGCTCTAGCAGGAATTCCGTACAAAGCAAAACACCAGTTAAAACATCTTATTAAACAAGGGGAAACCGTAGTTATTGTAGATCATTTGGAAGATCCGACCATTGCTCGCGATCTGAAACGCCTTGTAAAGCGTGGTGTGACCCAAATTCTCTCACCAGGAACTGTTATAGATGATGAACTCTTAGAAGCTAAGCGAAACAATTACTTAGTTGCGATATCGAAAACAAAAGATATCTTCGGTATTGCATTCATAGATATTTCCAGTGGGGATTTCTTCTGCACAGAATTCAAAGGGAATAATGGATTAGATGATTTATTTTCGTTTATTAGTAGATTTGAACCCGTTGAAGCAATTCTACCGGATTATCTCGTCAAAGATACGGAATTTGTGGCAAATTTAAAAGATATATGTAACTTAACTGTAAAAGAATTCGACCATTTTACATTTCAATTGGATAATGCCAAGAAAGCTTTATTAGATCATTTTCAAACCCAATCTCTTGAGGGATATGGAATTTTTGACATAGATTCAGCTGTATGCTCCGCAGGTGCGTTGTTATCATTTCTAAGTGAGACTCAAAAAACAGTGCTTCCGAATATCACGAAAATTTCTCAATATACTCAAAAAGAAATTATGCACCTAGATTCTGCAACTCAACGAAATCTTGAGATTTTACGCTCGTTACGAGATGGTTCGGAGTACGGTACCTTAATATCGGTAATTAATCGGACGAAGACTCCTATGGGGAATCGAATGATGAGGAAACTAATCGTTCAACCTCTCTTGTCCAAGGAAAAAATCGAAACTCGTCTTGAAATCGTAGGAGTGTTTAAAAGAGATACCTTACTTCGAAATGATGTTCGTGAATTACTTTCTCAGATTGGAGATGTCGAACGAATCATTTCTCGGATAAACTACATACGTACAGCAAATGCTCGTAATCTGATGAATCTGAAAGATGCTTTAAATGTTCTTCCTTCTCTTTCCCATTTATTAGGGGGGATAGATTCTGTCCCGCTTCAATCTCTATTAAATTTTCATGATTATTCCTCTCAGATTAAAATAATTGAGAATGCAATCGTCGAAGAACCTCCTACTACGATTACTGATGGGGGAATAATTAAATCTGGATATGATTCGAGAGTGGATGAATTGCGTGCGATCTTGAAAAATGGAAAAGATTGGATTCTGAAATATGAAGATGAATTGAAAAATTCATTGGGGGTTTCTGTAGGAATTAAAATAGGATTCAATCGAATTCTTGGATACTATATTCAGATAACAGACAATGCTGCAAAATCCATTAAAATACCCGAAAACTTTCAAAAACGAGCCACTTTAAAGGGTTCTACTCGTTATCAAACGGAAGATCTTAAAAATATAGAAATCAAAATTCTTAATGCCGAAGAAACCATTCAAGATGTGGAATATGAACTTTTTTCGAAAGTTCGGGAAGAAGTAGCTTCTAAAACTAAACAGATTCAAGAAGATTCCTATAAGATTGCAATGTTGGATATTCTCTGCGGATTAGGTGAAGCAGCTGCAGAAAACAATTATAATCGTCCCAATATTACAAATGATGATAAAATTGTTATAAAGCACGGACGTCATCCTGTGATAGAACACGTAAATTATTCAGAACCATTCATTCCGAATAATTGTTATATTGATTGTGATCGAGTACAAATACTTCTTATCACAGGTCCGAATTGGTCAGGGAAATCTACGTATCTACGACAAGTTGCATTGATCACCATTATGGCTCAAATCGGTAGTTTTATCCCTGCTGAATCCGCAGATGTTGGTATAGTTGATAGAGTATTTACCCGTGTAGGAGCTTCTGATGATTTAGTTCATGGTCAAAGTACCTTTCTTATGGAAATGAATGAAACTGCTCAAATTTTGCATTATGCAACCCAAAAAAGTCTGGTCATAATTGACGAACTTGGGAGAGGTACTTCTACCAGCGACGGACGTGCTATTGCGCGTGCTGTTTTGGAAAGATTACACGGTATGCGTGTTAAATCATTGTTTTCGACTCATTTTCATGAACTCACGGATTTACAGTTGGATCGGTTAAGCAATTTTCATTTTCTCATTCGGGAAGAAGGGAAAAAATTGGTGTTCTTACGGCAACTAATTCCAGGAGGAACTGACAAATCATATGGTATACATGTTGCTTCCATGGCTGGGATTCCAAAACCAGTGATAAAACGCTCATTCGAATTAGTGGAAACTGATTATGATGCCAAACGAGAAGTTCTCCAAACTCAAAATGACCAGCTGGAATCTACTGAGAATAGTAGGGAGAAATCAGATATCCGCGTTTCGAAATCAAAAAAAGGAAAAAAGAAATCCATACAAACTATCCTCTTTCCGTTAGAGGAGATAATTTTGACAGAGGGAGATTATGCGGAAATTATCGAAGACTTGGAAAAAATTGATATAGAAAATACTACTCCCTTGTCTGCTTTAGAGAAATTATCTATTCTTAAGGAAAAACTAAATAAAATTCAGAACGAGAAGAAATAACATGGAATATATTATTATAGAAAATGATAAGATTGGACAGATAAAAGCGAAATTACTTGTGGATAAGAATCCAAATACATGTAAAGTAATCTGGGACAACCTTCCATTGGAACTCAATTTATCTCGTTGGGGGGAAGAATTATATGGAGATATTCCCGTTTCAATAGAATCTGAAAACACACAATTAGAGTGTGAAGTAGGGGATATTGGATACTGGTTATCTGGTTCAGGATTTTGCATTTTTTTTGGAAGAACTCCAGTAAGCACAAGTGAAAAACCTAAAGCAGCATCCGAAATCAATGTGTTTGCTCATATTGAGGGAGATCCAACAATCTTTAATCGGTTTAGATCCTTTACGGGAATTGTTAAGAAAGGGAATTAAATTACCTCGAGATTGAGTCATCTTTCTCAATATGACTGTCACAAATTCTTTTTATAGTCTCTCAGTGAATTATTTTTAACTATAATACAGAGAGTAAGTATCATGAGTATCTTAGAAAAGCCCGAGAAAATCTCAAAACGAAATATATTAGCCCTTTTCTTTATATCATTTGGTGGAAACATCGCATGGGCTATTGAGAATCAATACTACAACGTTTACTTGTTTAACGCGTTAGGAGCAACACAATTTCAAGTCGGATTAATGGTGGCCGTAACCGCAGTTGTATCGACATTTACAACGATAATAATGGGATCTCTTCAAGATATAAGAGGAAAGAGACGAAGCTTTATTATAACCGCTTTTATTTTATGGGCAATCGTGAGTGCGACTTTTCCATTGTCTGGTTTCATTACCCCAACAATACTTTCTGTTGCTGTAGCTATCGGTATCGATTGTGTCATGTCATTTTTTGGAGCTACGGCTTACGACGCCGGATACAATGGATTTCTTATCGATATCACTACTGTGAAGAACCGAGCGAAAGCCGTAAGTATCAATGAAATTATGACACTATTCGGAACACTTGTTGTGTATGGAATAAGTGGCTTTCTACTTGATCCTGAAGTTGTGGGAATGTCGTATTTGGAATATTTCATCTATATGGCGATTGCGACAGGAGTTTTAGGATTGATCGGAGCCTTTGCAATGAAAGACTCCCCCACGCTTAAACCATTAGACACAACATTCTGGAAGCATATCAAATCAACTTTCAATCGAGACGCAATACGGAAAAACAAGGATTGTTTCAAAGTATTAGGAGCCATTGCAATCCAAGCAACAAGTTTTAGTATCTTTTTCCCTTTTGTAGTGCTTTATCTTCAGCACACACAACAACTTGGAGTTATGGAATCCTCAATAGTAATGTTCGCAGGTTTATTCATATCCGTCCTCTTGAGTCTACCTATTGGAATATTTATTGATAAAATTGGAAGAAAACGAATAGCAATCGCATCAATTGTACTGGAATGTGGTGCTTTAGTATTGTTTTCATTTGCAGAAGGATTTTTGTGGTTAACGATTACTGGTGTGATTTGGGTGTTCTTCATGATGGTCTGGCATATTGCAAGCCAATCATGGGCTGGAGATTTATACCCACCAGAGAAAGCAGGTCAATTCAATGGATACTTCCTAATTGTGAATGTTTTAATCCCAATGGTGATTGGGTCACCTATAGGAGGGTTGATTGGAGATGCGTTTGGTCCTTATGTTCTAGTGGAAGGTGAGATAACCCATGCCCCTCCTGCATTGTTATTCTTAATAGGTGCAGTAGTAGTAATATTCGCAATAATTCCATTGATATCCGCCAAAGAAAAACAAGAATCTATTCCAGAACCTCCCGTGGTTCATGAACCCGTAATCTAGTGAACTATGGTGAAAATTGTAATCATTGGCTCTGGTATGTCCGGTTTAACTGCCGGAGCCTATTTCTCTCTTTATGGACATGAAGTGATTCTTTTTGAGCAATTTTCCCATATCGGAGGAGTCACTGCTACAATTACCAAAGATGGGTATTCTTGGGATTTAGGACCTATGCTAGTCGAGGGTTTATCCCCTCATGAAAAGTTAGGTCAAATATGCAAAGAATTAGGAATAGATCTCGAAAATTCTCTAAAATTAACAAGAGAAGAACGTGGGCAATCTTTTCTTAGTTATGATCTGAACTCTCCAGAAGAATATCAAGGACCATATTGGAGAAGAGAGAAATTAAAGGAAATATATCCAGAAGAATGCAAGGGATTGGATGAATACTATGAAATTCATGATGCAATTATGAAACTCATATATCTAGGAAACCAAATTCCCTTTCAGAAGGGTTTACCTTTATTGAGAACAAAAATTCAACTCCTATCAACTTTCTTAAAAGTTAAAAAGTATAAAGATTGGTCTGCAGAGCAATTAATGAACTATCTTTTTACCGATGAGGAATTAAAAACTGTATTTCTGGGAATTTTAGCTGATATGGTTATAAAACCCAGTGAATTTTCCGCTCTGGGTGTACCCATTTTTAATCCAGAAGGAGTATATGATAAACGAATCCCCATTGAAAACAAGAAAAAGGGATTCAAATATCCGACTTATAACTATATTGAGAACGGATGTGGAGAACTGGTCAAGGTCTTTACAAACTTTATCCAATATCATAGCGGTCAAATCCATACGAACTCCAAAGTAACAAAAATACTGATAGATAATGGAGTGTGCAAAGGAATTAAATTAGAAAGTGGAGAGACGATTGAAGCAGACATCGTTTTGGCAAGTGGAGGCCCTCAACAGACATTTTATAATCTTGTGGGAAAGGAATACTTACCTGAAGAACTCATCAACCATATTGATACGATCCAATATGAAGAATCTGTCCTCATGGTGCATATCGGGACAAATATAGACTTCCAGAATTACCAGAAAAAGGCATTAGTGTATTATTATCGCACCGATGATATCGAAGGTGCTATCGATAAGATGCGAAAGGGAATAAATCATGCTGGGAAAGATGGATTTTTGATCTATAACCTTTCCATGCATAGTCCCAATATGGCACCTTCAGGGAAACATGCTGTCACGATCTACACAGTAGTTCCACACAAATTAAAAGACGGAGACTGGACCAAGCAAAGGGAAGAATTAGCTGACCAACTTCTCATGGAGGCTGAGAAAATTATTCCGGGCTTGTCTGAAAGCATAGAAACAAAGTGGATTATTACTCCCGATGATTTCAAGAAACGTCTAAACGTTGTGCGGCATAGCTTTGGTGGAATCCCCCCTATTATGGGACAGAAAAATCTTCCCTATGAAACTCCGATTAAGAATTTGTATTT
>JAEOUK010000268.1 GCA_016839385.1 Promethearchaeota archaeon | reverse complement strand
GAATAATATGCACCAATCAAATTTCTTAAAAAGTGAAAAATTTCGAAGAGATGCGTCCTATGAACGAACTCATTTATTTGTCCCCGGAGATAATGTGATTGTAGCGTTTCGCATACTTGGAAGTATTTCTAAAGAGCAATTAAAGAAAGGGATCTTGAAAGCTCAAAAAAGTCACCCAATGATAAATGCACAAATAGAATTTGATGAAAACCAAAAAGCATGGTTTGTCACTAAAGAGTTACATCCAATTGAAATAACAGTTGTTCCGCGTGTTGATGATAAAACTTGGATAACATCGGTGTTGGCTGAATACTGGCGACCATTTAAAATTATGCGCGAACCTTTAATCAGGTATTTATTAATCCAAGGTGAAGAAAAAAGTGAAGTAGTTCTATTTGCTCAACATGCAATTTGTGATGGTCTTTCATTAACTTATCTCTTGCGAGATATTATGAATGTAGTAGGGAATCCCTCGATCGAATTACCAAAAATGCACCAAGTCCCAACTATTCATGAATCATATGATCTAGAATACATCAAGATAAATCCCTTGATAAAGAAGATATTCGAAAAAATAAATGAATTATGGAAGAAACACAATATTTCTTTCAATCCAGAAGATTTTTATCCACTACATGAAGCGTTTCAAGCCCACAAAATAAATGCCGTTACTTGGAGTTTAAACACCGAAATAACTATAAAACTAATCTCCAGATGCCGTCAAGAAGGAATTTCGGTGAATTCTGCTTTATATTGTGCTATATTGAATGTGCAAAATACACTGCAAGGGGAAAAAGAGCAATTTCGAAAAAGAATCATGATGCCAGTAAACCTACGAAGATATTTAAATCCACCTGTTGGAGAAGTGGTGGGGTTATATGCAGGAGGAGAGAGATTCGAGATAAGTCTAAATAGGAGGCAAAATTTTTGGAAACAATCAAAAAAAGTTCATAATACCTTGTTAAAAGGGATTACCCCCAAAAGTATATTCCAACAAGCGAAAAGAATGATGATGCTGGAACCGGTAGCAATGGATTCACGCATAATGATATTCTTAGCCAAAATGTTGCCGGAACCACCTCCTAAATACATTCAATTACTTGAAATCATCAAAGAAGATCGATTCTTAACAAAAATGATGGAAAAAAACACCGCAACTCAGATCCAATATGGGACTGTCTTAACAAATCTTGGAGCTGTGCAAATTCCACAAAAATATGGTCTATACCAGCTTGAAAAAGTGTTATTTCTCCCACCGAGTTCTCCTGTTGCTGAAAAATTAATTGGAGTGGTCACATTCAACAACCAGTTAGAAGGCACGATAGCCTTCGCTGAAAAAACATTAGACCCGAAGATTGCTCAAAAATTTGCCCAAAAGATTGAAGTATTCATTAAAAACCAAATTTAAATAAATTAAATAATCACTGATACCAGTTATTTCAAAACAAAGTCCCTATATGAACTGTTTCAGCTAAATTCTGGTTCCCATTTCGCAGACTCGTTCTGTACCAATCGCACTGATAACTAATCGTTCTTTCTCATTATTCAGGAACTTCTGAGTCCAATCAACAACTCCTCCATCAACGAGCTCAGTCTCACTCATTCCCCTATATGAACAATAGATGATAAAACGAATGTCTTGATAATATGGATTTTTTCGATTGGAAACGATTTCGAATTGGACCTCTTTTTCAACTAAATTTTCATTCAATTCCTCTACGAAATGGGAAAGTGTCTCAGTATTTCTGGAATCGGGAGACATGTCAAGCAATACGATACGATACGAGATTTCCTCTCTCAGGAAACTAGTAATGGAATCCAAATAGAATTGAATGTGGGACTCAATAGTCCGTAATTCGAATTTCAAATCACCCATGGTTCGTCCTGCACTACATAGCGAAAATAAACGAAAATGTTGAAATAAATTGGGACCTTCATATCGCTGAGAACGGACCATACGGTGACTACATGCAAGATGCACCTCATTTTCTTTAGCAAATTTATGTTGAAGCAGTTTCTGTCTTCGCAAGGCACATTCTAATGCAAGAACATTTGTAGTATCGGATATTACTTCCATATTTCGAATAGTAGTGAGAATCCAATCTTGACTTAATGGGGCTACACTGGATACGCAACCAAATGGGGAAACAGGTGACAATTCTAAGAGTTCAAACTCTTCAGGTAAATGTGAAAATGCAGTGTGATCCCAATCAAGAATAAGTAAGGGATCAATACGAGAGGGAATAAAGAACTTATTTGACTGATAATCTGAGAGAACTTCCCGAGGTTTACGAGTGGATGCACGTTTCTCATAAACAGCTAACAATAATGATTGCAATTCAGTTGGTGCAATCTGAGTAGCGAGTAGAGAACTCAAATTTGGTATGCCCAGTTTTTTCTCGATCCGATGAATAATATTGATTTTCTTATCCAGACTCATGAGTACTACAAGCTATATATCTTAATATTAATGTTTCTTAGAAGTGGGGTTTTTGTGTTGTCATAGCTCCTACTTGAATTCCATGCTATTGCTGATTAGAGAAAATTTATACGTTCCAAAAAAATAGTTAAATTTAAATATTCCAAAAATAATATATAATTGCAACGTAAGTTGTTGAGGGAAACATTATGACAGAAATTTCCAAAGGGTATAGAATTATGCTTATCATTACCATAGCAATGGCTATAGTGTATGCGACCCCATTTATGTTTATGATAGGCGTCTGGTCTAAGGTAATTGACTACACATACAGCACGCCTTGGTTTGCTCAATTTTTTGGATTAGCAATCTTTTTAATGGCCGTATGGTTATTACGAGCACTCTTGCAGAAAAAAAGTTTTGAAGAACTTACCTATTTTGTCGAATTTCTAATGGCAATAATGGGGG
>JAEOUK010000267.1 GCA_016839385.1 Promethearchaeota archaeon | reverse complement strand
GGATCACTAGGTATAGTTTTTACATTTACGATATTCTTTCCCATTTGAGTAGAGAGAATGTTGTGCATAGCTGTGTATAGTTGATTTGGTTCAAAATTGTAAAACTTACTCCCGATGTTGATTATGAATACTATTCGATCTCTATCTGCATCTAACATAATCGCAATTTTAGCATTATTTTCTTTCATAATATGCTCAACAGATTCTTCTTCAAATCCTTCGGTTGGGTCTGGTGGATTTAGATTATTATCAATTAAAATAACTTTTGCACCTGTAGCTTCCAAGACTTGAACAAGTTCTGGCGCGGCTCCTAAGAATGGCCACACTACTATATTCTTACCTTTCAAGACGTCCAAATTAACAATTTTCCAGACCAAATCCAAAATATATCTGTTATTGACTTTATCGGCATCGATCATTTTTGCTGTATATTTTTTCGAGACTTTAATTTCATTTAAGCTTAGAGCATAAGAACTTACTTTTTGCATTACAGATCCAGAAATCGGGATTGGTCGTTCAATATAGAATTTTAATCCATTCCATTTCAAGGAATTATGGCTTGCTGTAATCATTAATACAACATCAATTTCCTCATACAATGCAACTGATGCCGCTGCATAGGGAGTTGCCATTTTGGAAAAACCACGGATATAACTGCTTCGAAGATCTCTTTCTCCTTCTCCAGTTTGATGATAGATTTTATAACCTTCGTAATGGAAAATACGAGATGCAAAATCTAACAAATTATAAGCAGATGGTCTATCATCCGTAACAATTAAGACACTTGGTTTTTTTTTCTTTAATTCTTCTTTTGCAACAACCGAAATGCCCTTTATTACACGTAGAAAGTAAAACGTCTGTTTACGAGTCATTATGTAGTGATTATCTTTTATGTCAAAAATCACCATACGCAGACCTGAGGTAGGTGGAACTAATGGATCAATAATATTTTTTTCCTCTTCATCTAAATCGGCTAAATGAATGACGTTATAATTTTTAGAGGATTCAGAGGTTTCTGGGATATCTTCAAACTCATACGTGTAATTCATATTTACAGATGAATTTCTCTCCTATTAAAAGGTTTTAGAACTTAACCTAAAAGATGAAAGTAAAAGAAATACTAAAGTAATCCATCCTCAAGATTAACTTTAGATATAATATCTTTGAGTATTTCTAAGATTTTGCTTCTGTGGTTTGAATTAATAGCAATCATCCCGTGCGTGGGTATTCCAAGAAGTTTTTCTACAAATTCAGGAGTTAATCTATTATCTAGATCTTGTTTATTGGCAATTCCTATGATTTTACAATCTCTATAATATTTCTGCACTAAATCTGTAATGATTTTTTTTGATTCTTTAACATTGGTAAAACTGGAATCCGTTACTAGTAACGCGATTCGGGTTCCTTTGAGTAAACTTCTCCATAAATCAGAATATTGAATTTGACCTGCAAAGTCCCATAGTACTATATTTCTTTTTCCTTTTGTATCTAACTCATTGTAATTTGCTATATCCGCAGTAATTGTAGGTTGATATTCTAAATTAACCTCTTCTCCACAAATTAAACGCAGTAATGAAGTCTTACCCACTCCTCCAAACCCAATTATCGATACTTTGATTGGTCCTAATACAATTCGATCAATAGTCTCCATGAAACCTTGAAAAACAGAGCGATTTCCATCTTCTACAAAATCAGGGATCCTATCTCCATATTGTTTTTCAAATTCTTGAATAATCTCCTCGAGCTTTCGAATAACGAAATCATTATCATCTTCGAGATCGGTGCAAATCGCAATTATGAGTTTTGGATGCTCAATGAGCTTGAAAAAGTATTTATTTTTTTCCGTTTGAGTTGATTTAATCTCAGATTGTGCAATTTCCTTAAAAAAACCCGAAAAAGCACTTAAAAATCCTGATAGGAGGTCGTGGTCAATTTTTATAGCACCATATTCGCGCCATAGAATATTTTTGCCTTCTGAAGTCAATATACTGAGATGCTGAATCATTGCCTATCTTTAGCATAAATAATCCAAAATATATTTTTATTCTCTTTTTGTATTTAATCCTTGGATGTAATGTGAGTTCACCAGAAAAAAATCTTGAAAAAAAAATAGATGTAATTTTGGCAGCCGTACAAAACTTTGGATTGAATTTCATTCAAAAAATGGGAGAATTAAAGCATACTTTAGGAGTATTATCCGATCAAGTTGAGAAAATGAATAAAGCATTGATTGCGGTTAAAGGGTTAGAACCGAAACTTGATGAAGTTACGACAATGAAAAAGGAACTACTCTCAGAATTACATTATCTTCAATCACAAATTAAAACTAGCTCCTTCAAAAATTCTGATGTGATTAAAATGAAAGTGGATGATGAATCCCAACACCATATTAATCTCTTAGAAGCTTTTAAATACAATTTAAGATCCTATTCGAAAATTCCCGATTTAACAAGAGATTTAGAGGACTTGAAAAAGAAAATTTATGAAATTACGGGTGGACATCGAGTCTTATTTGAAATTGGTGAAATGATAAAACATTTATCCCAACAAGATACACTCACGGAGTCGGATTTAGAGAATCTCGAAGAAAAAATTACATTTTGGTCTAATAAATTGAAGTAAGTTGAATTTTTAAATAATGTAATATACGTCACAGTAATGAAAAGGATAAATTTCCCGTTCTCTGCTATATTAGGTCAAGATCGCATGGTTCGAGCATTAATTTTGAATGTAATTGATCCAACTATTGGTGGAGTCCTTTTAACGGGGAAACAAGGTACGGGGAAATCAACAGCGGTAAGATCACTTACTGATATTTTACCGGAAATTGAAGTAATTAGCAATTGTCGATTTGGATGTAATCCAAATGAAGAACCTGAAAATGTTTGTGACAGTTGTAAAGAGCTTTTTGAATCTTCTAAATCTCAAATCGTAACAGATAAAAAGCCTATAGCTTTTGTGGATCTGCCATTAGGGGTAACTGAGGATATGGT
>JAEOUK010000266.1 GCA_016839385.1 Promethearchaeota archaeon | reverse complement strand
AATTCAGTGCCGATTTCCTCCAAACGAGTCAGGTTAATGTCTGCTAGATCATAAAAATCATTTGTATCCGGCGGAACTTCCATAAAACTCGTCAATTCGGGCACCATGATGCCAAAATAAACCCCTAAGTATATTCCTCCAAAAGCAATAGGTAGCAAAATAAGAGTAGGAAGGATGATCCTTCTGGGGATTTTATACTTCAATTTTTGTATTCTCATACGATTTCCCTACGTGATTAATGTATTTTTTTTTCTGAAACTGACTGCTACTTGAACTTTAGACTTATTAAAAATACTCCTTATTTCCAAAATGAAAATTACTTAACGTGTGAATTCTCTATATATCTTGAATATGAATATCAGACAACGACATATGCTGAAATCGAAAGATATCAAATCCTTAAAACAAACTCTATATAGTTTATTTGACGAAGATTCGATTGACGCTATCTTTACTGAGAAACCAAAGGTAGAATTCTTGAAATTAGATAATCGAGAAGAGATTATTGTCATTAATGAGATTCCTAGTTTTTGGATAACAGATACGCGGTACATCCCTTGTTTAACTCTATTGATCAGTCCAAGCGTAAGTTTTACCATGAAATCCATAACGGTAGACAAAGGTGCGATAAAATTTGTGGCAAATGGGGCTGATATTATGCGACCTGGAATAACTAAGATTGATAATGATATTAAGAAAGATGATATCATAAAAATTCAAGAAGAACTTCATGGAAGAGCATTAGCTGTTGGTATAGCAATGTATGATGCTCCTGAAATGCAAAAAATGTCAAAGGGAAAAGTAATCAGGAATATTCATTTCGTCAATGATCCTGTATGGGAGTTTAGTAAGACCTTTCGATAGTTAAATTAAATCTTTAAATTATCCTTCTACACTTATTTTTGCAGTTGAATCTTTTTCATACCCAAAATATCGTCCATGCATTCCGTGTAGAACATAAACTGAATTTTCTCCCATGAGAGCGCCAGAGAAATCCCCTACTGCACCACGGATTATCAATTTCTTATGATCCGGTAGTAAATATCCAACATAATCTAAAGAAAATCCTACAATTTCTGAGTAATCTGCATTAGATTCATCTGCTAGTGTTGATTCATTTTCTGCCTTAGTTAATATCTTATCACAAAAATCAGTAATATCAAATTCGAGTTCATCGTATTGCTGAAATAGCTTATTTATCATAGCATTTACATACAATCCTGCCAAAACTGGGAAAAACGGTTGTTGAGAATACTTCAATAGTTCTATATTAATGAATTTCGTTATCTCTCCTGGAGTAAATGGTCGCATGGTTTCGACCAATTCCACCATGTCCTGATATATTTTGAAAATTTTATCTAGAATATAATCAGGAGTATCCATTGAAGCCATAACTACTTCTGCAAGCAATTCTCGGAACCGAAAAACCTCCTTGCAACCATCGATCATATCTGATAAGACCAAATCCATCCACTAAAATAAACAAGATTCTGTCTGCTAAATTTCTTCTCTTAAAGGGAATAATAAGTTTACAAGTCCAATTTTGCGAGTTTTTTTCTTATCATTGTCTTCTTTTTCTTGTCAATATCATACAATCTCCAAAAGAAGAAAATTCCAATTCCCATGATGATGGTGGGTACCAGTGCTAGTTGAATACGTAATCCTAATAAAGCAAGTGCATCTTGTGTCGCACTTTGTCCATCAAATCCTGTCAACCAGTGGATTAATCCAAATGTAATAGCCTGAATAATTAAACCGAATCTAGAAAAAAAAGTTCGAACTCCAACTGCAAATCCTTCCTGCCGTTTTCCAATTTTTGCCACTAATTCATCAACAACATCTGCTAGAATGGGCATTAACTGTAAACCAAAGGCAATCTGGGCTATTCCCATGAATGATATCAATACAATCGTCATTTTTGTGCCAGATATGAATAAAAAAGGAACTCCTGCGCATATTATTAATATTCCGCCTAAAATGACCATCTTTTTACTTCCAATTTTCTTTGTTAATAAGTACCAGAAAGGAATAGAAATTAGACCACACACTATTGGAAATAGAAACAATATGGCTTCTTTTTCAACAGGATTGTTTAAAATGAATTTGTTGAGATAGGGAATACTTCCAACCATTATTAACGTTAAACATTGGTAGCAAACAATTAGTATAAGATAAGCAATGTAATTTCTGTCCTTCAAGACTATTCTCAGAGTTTTAAAGAATGGAGTGCTTTGTGATTCGTTATGTTCAACAGAATATTCTGCATGTTTTAGCATATCTTGAGATTCTCTTGTACCAGGGATCATTAGAGATCCAAATGCAATCCCAATCAAGGCAATTATTGCTGCAGCAAAAATCCATGAATTTTGGTTGTCATAATCTCCAATTAAGGGTGGGAGGATAGTACCTAACACCATT
>JAEOUK010000265.1 GCA_016839385.1 Promethearchaeota archaeon | reverse complement strand
GGTGAATTTGATGCTGCTATAGCTTTCCAACACGTGCAAAATGGTATAATTCTAAATAATGAAATTTTTACTAATAAGGTCGGTATTTTTTTAGACCCCAATTCTATACAAAATCACATTCAGGGTAATGTTCTACATGATAATACTGCGTGGGCTATCGACTTATTTCAAACAAGTAATGTAGTTATAACTGCGAATGAGATTTATAATAATGGAAATGGTATACTTCTTGATGATAAATCAAGTCTAAATGTTATCGAAAGTAATAATATTTACGATAATAATGGTGATAACATCAATCTTTATGGATCAAATCATAATACCATAAGAAATAACACTGTAAGTTCTTGTATGACAGCAATGCAACTCACATATAGCGATTTTAATAAAATTTATGACAACACATTAAGTAGCAGTGAATCAGGGATTCGTTTGGATTTCTCTGATGACAATCAGATTTCTAATAATATTTTAAGCCACTTCAATTATGCAATAAGCATTTCTGTTAATTCTAGAAACCAGATTACTCAAAACACTATAAGTTATAGCGATATTGGAATATACATTGGTGAGAAATCCACATGTAATACAATCTCAAATAATATTTTCAGTAATAATGGGATGGATATTTATGGTTCGCAAGAAATTTGCTTAGAATTATTAGTTCCTATTTTAATTGGAATTGTTTCACTCGTTTCAATTAGTGCAGTAATTACAATTATTATAAGAAGAAGGGCGCACCATAAGAAGGTACTGAAGGATGAAAATGGGCTTAGCGTTCAAAAAGCGTATGCAGAAGAGAAACCACTATCTAAAAAAGAGAAATTTTTGAAAAAACCGACATCAACTTACGGAGAGATAGAAAAAAAGGATGTCCTGCCTATACCAACAAAAGGATTAATAGAAATGCAGAAAAGCGAAGATGTGCAAGAAAGTTATGACGTAGTTGATGACGAGCAACAGATTTTTGATACTTCTGCATTGAAAGATTTTCAAACTCAAAAACAAGATATTAAGGAAGAGATCGTCACTGAAAACATAGAACAAGACAAGGAAGAAGACTTTAAAGAGATATTAGATTCTGAAGAACAACTCAAGCCAGATCTCCATCCCATACAAGAACAATATACACGTCAAGATTTAGACATTAAGAAGAATAAACTACAAGAAGTAGTGAGAGTTAAAAAGGAAGAAAAGTTAACTGGAGAAATTATTGAAGTTGTACCTTCTACATCTCTCAATATGGGCGCAAAACTGGCAGAACCAGATAAGAAAGTTGAAGCTGAAGAAAGGGAACAATTGCATGAAATTCAAATAGAAGAAAAGGAAAAAGAAGAGACAAAAATAGTAAAAGAAAAAGAATCTCGAGATGAAAAAGTTACCAAAAAAGTGGTAATACTTCCAACCGGTAATTTAATTTGTCCATATTGTGGTTTTAACAATCCTGATGATGCGAGTTATTGCTTACAATGTGGTCAGACTATAAAAAAGCAGAAATAGTAAATTGAATTTCAACTGTAATCACTAGAAGAAGTCCCTGAATAATTCCAGTTGCATGAATCTAGGAATTCTTGACTCTCAACGATTCCTTTTACTATTATATTATTTTGACCCTCAGACAAAACGCAATTTGAAAATCTAAAGATGCATAAGTCCTCTTTAGTCATCATTCCTATCAGTTTATCATTAATCCTTAATTCCACTTTTTCACAGTTAGAATAAACTTTGACACATGTTACTCTATTATTCCTCTCTACAGCTCTTCGGCTAGTAATATATACTACTGGTTCTTTCGACCAATTTGCTTGATAGAAAAAATAAATATCTTTCTTAACCTTACGATCATAAGTTACTAATCCCTTATCATTTCTACCTGGAGTATCTCCTTCATCCCGAGTAGAAACGGCAAAATCAAACATGTTCCAAACAAAGGTTCCCCACACAAATGGTAATTTTATCATTTGCCGGTAATTTTCTTCATGAACTAAATTTTGTTTCTCCTCTGGATGGAATTTTCCCATTGCTTTTATCTTATCATCGTGCGTTAAATCTGGTTTATGATGATGGATGCTGGCTCCTGCTCCATATTCACTCACGCATAAACCTCTAAATTTTCCGATCTTATTAAACTTGCTCAAGTGTGGTCCCATATTGCTTGCCTTGAAATAATACCAACCAGGATAATGATTCCAGCCGATTAAATCCGTGATTCTGTGCAACTTTTTCTTAAAAAATGCTAGAGATATTGCTGCTAGGATGGTGGGCCTGCTCAAATCCTCTTCATGTGCGATTTTATTCAGTTTTCGGATGACTCTGACGGGGCTACGAAGTTGGAAAAGACCAATTTCATTAGCTAAACTCCACGTAAAAATTGAGGGGTGGTTGAAATTCTGCCTAATCAAATCAATTAACATGTTCTTGCTCTTTTCGAAAAAAAGGGTTGAGAAGTTTACTTTATTGACTATAGCGAGTTCTGCCCATACTAAGATACCAAGTTTATCACATTGGCTATAAAAGTATTCTGAATGTTGATAATGAGCCAATCGCACGGCAGTTACTCCCATTTCCAACATTATATCTAAATCTTCCT
>JAEOUK010000264.1 GCA_016839385.1 Promethearchaeota archaeon | reverse complement strand
GAGCTCAGGTTTTTAAACTCCACCAAGCGATTTATGGCAATATCCTTGTCAATAAAATAAATCCAATGATTATCAGAAATTTGTGGCTTATTAGCATGAATGTAGACCGAGTCTACCTTACGATATTGCAGACTTATTTCAAATCCGATTAATTTAGAAATAACAGTTAAGGGAATTGTTGAAATTAATAGATCTATTTTTTGTGTGTGTAATCTTCCTTCCTGTTTATACTTAATTTCCGATATTCGATCCCCTCTTGTGTTAATATTTAATATATTCGCATTTAATATTACATTTTCTTTTATTTCTTCATAAAGACGGTTTGCAATTGCCCCATACCCCCCGTTTATCGGATAATAAAAATATTGAAATTTTGTTTTGGTGCTTTCACGAATCAAATCAAGCGGACTGGCAAGCCTAACTTTCATTTCTGCCCAGGTTGGTGATATGCTCTTCCCTGGGATGCCAAACAATTTTTCGGTGTAGGGTTGAAAAAAAAATTCATATAACCCCTTTCCATATCTCCGGATGACATAATTTTCGAAATTTTGGTCAGGTAAATTTCTGTCTCTGAAAAGATAGGAGGACAATAAAAATAATTGATCTAAGGCTGAAAAACGAGATAATAATTCAAATATATCTAAAGGGTCTCGCAGCCAATTACCACGGAGATGAATTTTACTCCGTCGTATGTGCCGTCCCATAGGAATAATCTTTAATAACTCTTGTAAAATCTTTTCATCAGAAGAGAATAAGCGATGTGTGGCGAAATCACAATCAAATCCTTGCCATTTAAAACTGCGTGCTAATCCTCCGACAAAATTTTCTTTTTCGAGAACAATAAAATCAATATTATTTTGTTTCAGAAACCACCCTGAACTCAATCCTGCTAAACCAGCCCCGATTATTACAATTTTTGTCATGGTATATTCATCTAAAAGTTATTGTTTTGTTATCCGATAGGTAAGGGGCAATGCTTCTATCATTTCTTTTGTGAGTTTCTCCCAAAAAAATGCCTTCACGCGTTTGTATCCTAAATCGATATAAGAGTTTGCTAATGATTGGTCTGATAAAATTTTTAGAATACCATCTGCTAAATCTTTTGAACTACCTGGTTTGATTAATAAACCGGCAGGAGGATTACCTAATAAATATGAACGGTCACCAACATTTCCCGTTGTTATCGGAACACCACAAAACCAACTCTCAAATATTTTTAATGGTGAACGCCCTCGAGCCGTTATATCATCAAATACAGGATCAACACTTATATTAGAAACCGCATAAAATTTGGGAATCTGATCCGGGGGTATTCTTCCGGTGAATATGATGTCCTCGAAATTTTTTAAATCTTTACTCCGATCAAATAAAACTTGGAAATCTTCTCCTCCACCAACCAATAACAAAATAGAATTTGGAATTGTTTCCTTTATAATAGGAAATGATTCGAGTAAAAGATTTACCGGGTGACTTTTAGTCCCTAAAGTCCCAATATACGCAATTACTAGTTTTCCTGTTAAGTCATACTTGTCTTTGATCTTGTTTATTTCTATCAAGTCGGGCTGTTCAAATCGAGTTGGATCAATTCCATTTGGAATATAGATTATTTTATTTTCAGGTATGTCTAATTTTATTAACCTGTCATAGTTAAACCTCGTATTTGTTGTAATAAAATCAACCTTGTGTGGCATCCAATTTTCAAAAAATTCAATTATTTTTTTCTGCCATATTCCATTGAATATATTAATCCCTACTTCATAATCATCGCAATCTAATATAACTTTCTTCTTAAGGATTGCTTTTAAAAGTATTCCAGCGATACTGTTCATTGGATGTGGTTTCCCAATCAGGATAATATCAGCAGGGGTAATCATTGCATTAATTATGAATGAAAGAGTCGCTCGTATGGAGATTACTAGGAGTCGTAAAGTTGAATAGTAATATTTGTTGCTGCCCTGTTTTTTGACGTGCATAGGGGATAAATATTTTATCTTTACGCCATCCTTGGTGTAAGTTTTATGTTGTAATTGTTGATAATTTGAATGTAAAGCTGATATTGTGACAATGTAGCCTATTTTATTAAGTTCTTTAGCCAAAGGCCAATAACGTCCTAGCCCAGATGGACATTCAAGATCTTGAGTCAACAAAAAATGAATATGCATAAATTTTTTTGATTACTCAGTAGTGTCAAGTGCCAAGTTGTTTGATTTTAAGTTCAATGTATTCGTTAGCTCTTCTAAATGAATTTTTAAAATTTTGCCAATACTACTTGCTGAAAAATGTTCTTGAAATATCAAATAACCGTTGGTTGCTAACTCGTCACAGTATTTTGGATTTGATGCCATTAAT
>JAEOUK010000721.1 GCA_016839385.1 Promethearchaeota archaeon | reverse complement strand
TCGGGAATTCCACTAAGTTTGTTTAATTACTCTATTTTGTATTACGAGAACTCTTTTTCTGACTGGTCTTTGTTAACAACTAAACAAGTTCAAACTGATGATATGGGGTACGGGATTTTTAACATCGAAATCCCCATCGAAATGAACGAATATTACGTATTAAAGCTAACATTACGTACCAGTGACGGAGAAGCGGAATACCAAACATTCTTATATAAATCTTGGGACTATTATTATTATTCATTATGGGGAGGGCAACAAACAACAAATCAAGAAAAAGTACAATATATAGTGACCACTGATAAAACCATTTACACTCCAGGTGAATTTATCCATCTAAGAGCATTAATATTAGAATACTCGTTTATGAACGAAAGTAAACGCGCTTTGATAAATACTCCGATCTCTTTGACTATTTATAATCCTGACGATCTTGCAATTTTTTGGTCAACTTTAACAACCGACGAACATGGTCTCATAACATATACTCTACCTTTAGACGAAGATTGTGAATTAGGATATTACGGATTTGAATTTAGCACTCCTAACGGTAATTATAGATATGATGTCAAAGTAGATTATTATAGTAAACCTGTTTTTAGAGTAGAAATTGACACGGGGGGAAAGGACTACTATTCCATGTTGGATTTCAATTTTGAAGGATTTATTTATGTGTCCTACTATTTTGGTCAACCCGTAGTGGGTGCTTCAGTGGAACTCATTATTTTTAACTTTAAGGGAGAAGCAAGAAAGGTGATTGAAGGAATTACAAATTGGGAGGGGAAATTTTATTTCGCAGCAAATTTACTGTTTATTAGTGATTTAGAATATTCATTTAGTGTCAAGGTTAATGTGATTGACACTTTTGGTCGAGAGGCCTCTACTTCCAAAACTTATACTCGAATGGAACAATTATTCGCGTATGGTTATCTTTCTAATTGGGCACCCCATCCAGAAGAATTTTCAGAATATTATTTCTATATATACCAATATGTTATGTTTGAAACGGATTATGGCTGGTGGTCTTGGAATTATAACCCTCTTGCCAATGTCTCGGTAAAAATTGAAATTTATGGGGTAGAGGGATATCCTTATTATAGGTCAGCAATAACAAATGAGGTTTTATTACAAACATACTTCGAAGAAACCAATAATTTTGGCTCGGGAAAACTTGAATTTAAACTACCATTAATTCAAATTAGTTTATATGACCTTTTTGAAATTCGTCTAACGGTTAAACTTGAGGATAGCCGAGCTACAACATCATCGTATTATTATCGATATAAAAAGTATAGCTTAGATATAAGTATCATTGATTCAACTTTAGATCCAGGTCAATTTCTTGAATTTGATGTGACTTTCAAGAATGTATTAACTGATTTACCTTCAGAAGGAGAAGGAAGAATTTATCTCTACGATTCAAAACATCAACTCATAGGTCGTGCTAATGAGATAATTTCTGGAACTAAGAAATATTCTCTCAAAATACCAAGCTTTTATCCTGAAGGCGTTTATTACATATATTCCTCAGTATATTCCCGCGCAAATGAATATTATGGCGGATTTAGTTATCATTCTGCCCATGAGTCATTTAGAGTTGGTACCTTCCAAACAATATCGATCGAGACTAATTTTACTAATACAGGAACTTACTACGATCAAATTACGGTTCAACAAGGAGATTTTATTAATATAACAGGAACATCTAATGTATCCACTAATCTTCCTCTTTTCATGGAAATATATAAAAGAGGGATTCTCTATTCAGTCCCACTGGAAGTAGTTGATGAACAATTTTCCTACCTACTCTTAGTAATTGCAGATTTCGCCCCAGATTTTACAATCATCGTTTATACAATATCTGATGTAGGAAAGCTCTACGAGAGCGTGTTAGCCGTCCATGTTGACTATTTCTATAGTTTTGAATTATCAACTGATAAAGAAATATACGAGCCGGGTGATACAATAAAATTGACGATTACACCCTCGGAAAATCAAACTTCGATTTTTGCCATCTCTTTTATCGATAGCGCTGTACTGGATGTAGAACCAGAAGATGACTCAGAATTAGGTTATTTTACAATGAATAACTATTATACTTATATTAGTTCAGGGAGTTCATGGGGATCTGGATTTGATTATCGCAGTTATTGGTGGTATTGGTGTGGTACACCTTCAGGAGGCATATATAACTTATATAGCCCTTATATAAGGGACTCTGAGTTATTTTATACCTTTGCCCAGGCACCTGGAGGTGATATTGAAGGCTCACTACCCTCATTTGATAATCTCCTCACCGATTTTGATGTAGAGATTAGAACAAACATCTCCGAATCAGCCAATTGGATACCTAAATTGATTATATCAGAACCAACAGAGCTAAGTTTTAAATTACCGGATAACATTGGCGAATGGACGATAAGAGTTGTGGGAAACTCTCTTTCTGAAAATCATGCTAACATCGTTCTAGCAGGAACCGTTAAAACAATCCAAATTAAGACATTCTTACCCTTTTTCGTAGAATTTGAGCTCCCTCAACCTATTGCTCAGGATGATATATTAAACATTAAGGGATATGTTTATAATTATATCGGAGTCGATATCCAAGCCTATGTCGCAATAGATGCCCCTAACCTTGTTGTATTAAATAAAGAAGTCCAGATATTAACGATTCCTAAAGGATTTGTTTCAGAAGTAGAGTTTTCAGTTTATTGTAAGGAGCCTTACTTCCAAAATATTACGTTATTAGCTGCCACAGATGTTTATGGAACACCATATTCAGATGCTAAACTTTTGACAGCTTATATTACACCGAATGGGATCGAAGTCATTAATAGAACGATTGGATTTTTGAATGTAACTGACAGTCCTTTGCAACTAAATTATACTTTAGATCCCTTAGCGATATACCATAAAGAAACCTTATCATTGTACACCGATCTTATGGACATATCCATAGATAGTTGGCGTTCATTAATTGGATATCCTTATGGTTGTATAGAACAAACGATATCTAAACTCCTTCCTTCAGCTTTGATGTTCGATTATTTGAATCAAACTGGACAACTCACTCCAAGCCTAGAAAAGGAAATAAATTTAATGGTTTTAGAGGGGCTCTCTAGAGTTTATAATTTCCAACATACAGATGGAGGATGGGGATGGTGGCGAGATGATGGCTCTAAAGTCATTATGACTTCAATAGTTGTATCTGCACTCAATCAAGTAGAAGAGAGTGGCTTTCATGTCAACCCAACTGTGATCCAAAAAGGTATAGAATATTTGATGGATCATCAACATTTTAGCGGGGAATGGGATTTTCAAGAATATTCTACAAACACTCTAGAAGCAACGGCTTACGTTCTAAATGCTATTATAAAGTATAATAATATCACCTCTGAAATTGAAACATGTATTAATAAGGCAGTAGATCGATTTAGCGTATTATGGTACTCAGGTGGGATGAAGAGTTCCTACGCCGCTTCCCTTTATTACATTGCAACAGTAGAAGGTACCTATGAAAATGCCTCGTTCAATAATGCTTTAATCCAATACCTCAAAGATAACAAAAAAGCAGAAGATGACACTGTGTATTGGGATAGTGACCAAGGCAACCCTTGGTATTGGCGTAAATTAGGAAATGAAGTAGAAATTACTGCCTACGCAACATTAGCTCTAGCAATTGATGATTACATCGATAATTACGCTATAATTCAAAAAGCGATACGATATTTATTGAATCAACGAAATCGTTGGGGTTGGAGGACCACAGCTGATACAGCTGCAGCAATAACTTCTTTAACGGAAATCAAACAAATTGCTACATCTAAGGGTTTCATAAATTTTAATGGTACAATCAATATAAGTGTAAATGATGTTTATCCTCCTCAGCACTTTTTAAACATTACTGATGATTCTAATCTGCCTACCGAAATCTTGCTAAGCCTTAGTGAATTTATTGATCAAGGTTCTAATAGCATTAATGTTTCATTGAATGGAGCGGGACAAATCTGTTATATCTTTGAAAGTGTTCAAATTTTACGTTCTAACCCTATAATTGAGATTCCAAATAAAATTGAAGTTTCGAAAGGAGAACAATTTAGCATTAGTTTGAAATTTTTAGATATTGATGAGAGAATGCCTATTTTGTATGCTACTTTGTCATTCATAGAGATTCCCGAAGATCTACGAGATCCAGCTGAAGAATATACTAAATTCGTTCCAATAATCACAAATGGAAGCGAGATTTCTTTTTCTTTTGTTGCTCCTAATTTTGATTTCATCGAATATATCGTTAAAGGAATTAAAGTGACAGGGTTTATTAGGTATTTCGATTTAGAAGATTCTTCAAGTTATCAACTCTTTCACCGTACGGTGGGTCCAATAGTAATTGAATTTGGATCAGGTCCAGTTATATCTAAAGTGAGTAATTTTTATACATTAATAGAAGAAATCCATAATTCTAATACAAATGGCTCCGAAACTCTTACACTTACAAAACAAGTCTCTAAAGAAAGTAATTTAATTCCTGGAGATGTTATTACGACCACGATAACAATACTAAATGAAGGAGGTCTCAGGCAATTCTATGTTCTTGAGGACGCGATACCGACAGGAACAGCCTTTTTATCCGAATCAGTTGGAATCTCGGACGGTAATAGCTCGGAAGTCACTTTTGATCTTTACTCAACGGGAGTTCACTTTTTCTTTCCGCTCCTGCCTAATGGTACTACTGTAATAACTTACCAATT